>NZ_DDBA01000009.1:0-12668 GCF_002333005.1 Empedobacter sp. UBA2044 | reverse complement strand
ATTTTTTCAGGACGTTACACACTTAAGAATTGATTAATATGTTGATTAAAAAGTAATGGCTGTTCCATCATCGGCACATGACCACAATGATCGATGTAAGCTAATTTTGCATTAGGTAAATGTGCAAAAAACTCTTCAGCAACATCTGGCGGTGTCACAATATCTTGTTTTCCCCATACCAATAAAACCGGCTGATCTATTTTATGTAAAAGATGTTTCAAGTTTTGTCGCTTTGCATCTCGCGCAATCGAAATTATAGACAAAGCTTTTGTAGGCGTATTAGCGGTCGAAAAAACATCATCAATCAATTCTTTTGTTACAACATTTTTTGTTTCAAAAACTTCTTCTACCTTATTTTTGATATACTCGTAATCTCGCACACGCACAAAAGAAGCCTGCAAATTGCTTTCATACAAACCAGAACTTCCAGCTAAAATCAATTTATCAACCAAATTTGGATGTGCCAACGCATACAGCAACGCAACATGCCCGCCCAAAGAATTTCCGATTAATATTGGATTTTCAATTTTATTAGATTGAATATAATTTTCTAGAAATTGAACTAAATTTTGAAGTGAATTTCTTTTGAAATGAGTAGAAAATAAAGGAAATGTTGGTGTATAAACATTATAATTTATTTCAAGATTCTTGATAACATTTCCCCAATTACTAAGGCTTCCAAATAAGCCATGAAGTAAAATAACATCTTTATTTTTCGAATATTTCATATCGCATTTATTCTTGGTTATCGAACAAATGTAAATAAAATATTTTTAAACTCTATTAATTATATATATTTTATAGAGAATATATAATTCCAGACGAATGGTCTTTGCTCGCTCCTGTTACAGATGCCAAACAATTTATTTCGTTATAAACACGACGATAACCAAGGAATGCAAAGATTAAAGCTTCTTTAAAATCGATTAAATTATCAATTGGAATGATGATTTCAACAGTTGATAATTCTCGTAAACGATTGATAAAAAATAAATTTCGAACTCCTCCTCCAGTTATCAACACATTGTTGATATCATATAAAGCAAAGGTATTCTTAATTTGAATTACGAAATGCTCCACACAACTTCTCAGCTTATCTTCGATAGAAATATCGTACTTATCAACAATTGTTAAAAACTCATCCGTTACCCATTCAAAACCTAATGATTTTGGGAAAGGTTGATGATAAAAATTCAAAAGGTTCAATTCTTCAACTAATGCAGTATTAATATGTCCTTGTTCTGCTCCTTCTCCATTTTTATCAAATTCAAAACCGAGTTGTTTGGCATAATGATTCAAGACAATATTGATTGGGCAGATGTCAAAAGCAATACGTTTTCCATTTCTATTCATCGAAATATTAGAAAAACCTCCAAGATTTAAACATGCATCATAGTCAAAAAATAATAATTCGTCCCCAATCGGAACCAAAGGGGCTCCTTGTCCTCCTAAAATAACGTCTTGTGTTCTGAAATCACACACCACTTTTTGTTGACAACGCGACGCAATTGCTGCACCATTTCCTATTTGCAAAGTGAATGATTTCTGCGGTTGATGAAAAATAGTTTGCCCGTGAGATGCAACAAAATCTACTTTTTCAATCTTATTTTTATGAATAAACTCTTTTACTTTCTCCCCAAGAAAATAACCAAACTCCACATCCAATTGACATAAATCCATTGCCGAATATTGAAAAGCTTCTGTTAGTTTTGTTCGCCAATCAGATGAATAATCTATAGTTTCGGCATGTAAAATTTCGAAAAGTTGGTTATCATCAAATCGGACATAGCAAATATCCAAACCATCTAACGAAGTTCCAGACATCAAACCAATGCAAAAAGTAGGATTTTTCATGCTGTAAATTTAATGAGAGAATTTGATAGTTGGTTGGTTTAGAAATTAGAAATTTTGAAGAACTAAGAAACCATCTTTCATTTTTTCCTTGATGAAAAAACGAAACAAAAAAATCAAGACCTCAATAAATCGGCTAAAAATGAGTCATTCTACGCGAAAAGATTTAAAAACCTATCGGCTAAATCTTTTTTATCGCTTCGAATTTCTTCATTTTTTTACACCTTTTTATTGAAAGGTCATTTGAAATTCTTTTGAATAAGGAAATTGGTTTTCAATATTAATAAGGTCAATTGTTAAATTAGTTTTGAATGATTTTACAAGGGATTCCGCGACAAGTTCGGAAAGACAATTTCTGTCATTCTGAATGAAGCTTCAGCGAAATGAAGAATCTCTAAATGCTTATTAATTGGACTCTTGAAATAAATTCTCAATAACTAAGTAAACTTTCTTTCATTTTTTCCTTGATGAAAAAACGAAACAATACTTCGATAAACTTAGTACAAGCAAATCAAGACCTCAATAAATCGGCTGAAAATGAGTCATTCTACGCGAAAAGATTTAAAAACCTATCGGCTAAATCTTTTTTATCGCTTCGAATTTCTTCAATTTTTTTACGCCTTTTTATTGAAAGGTCATTTGAAATTCGTTTGAATAAGTAAATTGATTTTCAATTATTAATAAAGTATCATTCTGAAAAAAGTATAGATATTATTACTCAAAACTCAGAACTTATTACTCATAACTCGAGATGCGTTAGGGATAGGAGTGGAAATCCTTTGCGTGGAACGAAGCGATAGCGAAGTTACAAAGTAAAGATTGCAACGGATAGCCCGCCCGAAGGGAACGCCCAAATCTTTAGAAAAATTGTTTTGATAATTCTTAGGTTATTACGAATATATCAGTTAGAAATTCTAATGATAAAAGCTTATATTTGAAACACAATTAATACAAACAAAACATGGCACAAGATGTAATCTTCGATTTGATTGAAGAAGAAAAAGAAAGACAACTGAATGGAATTGAATTAATCGCGTCAGAAAACTTTGTTTCGGACAACGTAATGCGCGCGATGGGTTCTGTTTTGACAAATAAATATGCAGAAGGTTATCCTGGAAAGCGCTACTACGGTGGTTGCGAAGTTGTAGACGAAGTGGAAACTATTGCAATTGATCGTTTGAAAGCGTTGTTTAATGCAGAGTATGCAAACGTGCAACCTCACTCAGGTTCTCAGGCGAATGCGGCTGTTTACTTAGCTTGTTTGAAACCAGGAGACAAGATCTTAGGATTCGATTTATCGCACGGAGGTCACTTAACACATGGTTCTCCTGTTAACTTTTCTGGGTTAACTTACCAAACTTCTTTTTATGGAGTGGATAAAGAGACGGGGAGAATTGACTACGAAGCTATGGCAGAAACTGCTCGTAAAGAGAAGCCTCAAATGATAATTTGTGGTGCTTCTGCTTACTCAAGAGACATAGATTATGCTAAATTTCGTGAGGTAGCTGATGAAGTTGGTGCTTTGTTATTGGCTGATATCTCGCATCCTGCTGGGTTAATTGCCCGCGGAATCTTAAACGATCCTATGCCTCATTGTCATATTGTAACGACGACAACTCACAAGACTTTACGTGGTCCTCGTGGTGGAGTCATTATGATGGGGAAAGATTTTGAGAACCCTTGGGGAGCAAAAACTCCTAAAGGTGAAGTGAAAATGATGTCTCAAATCTTGAACGGAGCAGTGTTCCCTGGTACACAAGGTGGGCCTTTGGAGCATGTAATCGCGTCTAAAGCTGTTGCTTTTGAAGAGGCTTTATCTGACGGTTATATGGACTATATTGTACAAGTTGTGAAGAATGCGAAGGCTTTGGCTGCGGCATTGGTTGCAAAAGGTTATGACATTGTTTCTGGAGGTACAGATAATCACTGTATGTTGATCGACTTACGTAACAAAGGTATTTCTGGGAAACAAGCAGAAAACGCTTTAGTTTTGGCAGAAATCACTTGTAACAAAAACATGGTTCCTTTCGATGATAAATCTCCTTTCGTTACATCGGGGATTCGTTTGGGTACGGCAGCTGTAACAACTCGTGGGTTGGTTGAAGCAGATATGCAAACTGTTGCTGACTTGATTGACGAAGTATTAATGAATATTGATAACGAAGAAATCATTGATGGAGTTGCAGATCGTGTAAATGAGTTTATGTCTTCTCGCCCATTATTTCAAATGAAATAAGTAGAAACTAAGTTTCGATTATAACAATAGAAAAGTCCTGAGCATTGCTTAGGACTTTTTGTTTGATATAAAACGTCGAGACGTTTTAATTAAAACCTCCTTAGGTTTTAGGTAAAATCACTTGATATTTTTATTGAAATGTCTTGAGGAAATAATTTATTTCATTCTAACTTATAATAAGATTGAACTAATAAGAATTCTAATTAGATATATGATTACAAAAATTATCATCCTGAATAAAGTAATAACTAAGTAGAAGTATTTCTTCAATAATATGTTAAAGACTAATTATTCAAAAGTGTTTTATAGATTTTTATTCTGAATGATAAATACAATTGTTAGAATCTATTAAAAGTTTTATTACTTCTTTATAATCTAAAGTAAACATTATAAAAAAAGCAACTTCGAGATGAAGTTGCTTTTCTATTTAAAATAATATAAGTCTTTGTTCTTACGCATTCAATGCTTCTGCACCACCAACGATCTCTAAGATCTCGTTTGTAATAGCAGCTTGACGAGCTTTATTGTATTGAATTTTCAATCCTTTTTGTAACTCGCTTGCGTTGTCTGTTGCTTTATGCATTGCAGTCATACGTGCTCCGTGCTCAGAAGCGTTAGCATCTAATACGGCTTTGAATAATTGCGTTTTCAACGTTTGAGGGATTAAGTCTCTTAAAATTTCTTCTTTCGAAGGGTTGAAGATATAATCTAACTCTGCTGAATTGTTTGCTTCTTCTTCAGTTTTCTCTAAAACGACTGGTAAAAATTGTTCGTCTTGTACAATTTGAACAGCTGCATTTTGAAATTGATTGTAGATAATTCTGATTTGATCAAAGTCACCCGCAGTAAATTTCTCTACTAAATCGTCTGCAATTTCAGCTACATCTGCAAAATTTAAATTATCCCAAATGCTTGATGCATTTTTATAGATAGTTTGTGTTTTACTAAAAGTATCATTAGCTTTTTTACCAATTGCTAAAATCTCTACGTGTTTACTTGCTAATTCGCCAGCTAATAACGCATTTACTTTTTTGATGATGCTTGAGTTGTATCCTCCACATAAACCTCTATTTGAGTTAATAACGACTAAAAGTACTTTATTAACTTCGCGCTCTTCTGTTAATGCACCTCCTACTTCAGCTTCTAAAGTAGAACTTACATTTTGTAAAAGTTCACGTAATTTATCTGCATAAGGACGTAACTGTACGATAGAATCTGTAGCACGTTTTAGTTTTGCAGCAGAAACTAATTTCATAGCACTTGTAATCTGCATTGTAGAACCTACAGAAGTAATACGGTTACGTATATCTTTTAAATTTGGCATAATTCTATTTGAGATGAAGGATTAAAAGGAACTTAGAGATTCGGAAACCTCTAAGTTTCATTTATATTTTATTAGTATTTAGAAGTAGTTTCTGTGATAACTTTCTTCAATACATCCATAATTTCATCAGTCCATTTACCTAAACGGATAGATGTTAAAGTGTCTGCATATTTGTTGCGCATTAACTCAACAAAGTCAGCTTGCCACTCTTTCACTTGGTTAACTGGAACGTTTTTCAACATACCGTTAGTACCCGCATAAATAACTGCTACTTGTTCTTCTACTGGAATTGGAGCGTTAACACCTTGTTTTAATAACTCAACGTTACGTTCACCTTTACCAATTACGTTCATTGTAGCTGCATCTAAATCAGAACCAAATTTCGCGAAAGCTTCTAACTCACGGTATTGTGCTTGGTCTAATTTTAATGTACCAGATACTTTTTTCATTGGTTTTGTTTGTGCAGAACCACCAACACGAGATACAGAGATACCTACGTTGATCGCTGGACGAACACCTGAGTTGAATAAATCAGACTCTAAGAAGATTTGTCCATCTGTAATCGAAATTACGTTTGTTGGGATATATGCAGAAACGTCACCAGCTTGAGTTTCGATAATTGGTAAAGCAGTTAAAGAACCACCACCTTTTACGATACCTTTCATAGATTCTGGTAAATCATTCATTTGAGATGCAATTGCATCATCTTTGATTACTTTTGCAGCACGCTCTAATAAACGAGAGTGTAAGTAGAAAACGTCTCCAGGATATGCTTCACGTCCTGGTGGGCGACGTAATAATAAAGACACCTCACGGTATGCAACGGCTTGTTTAGATAAATCATCATAAACAATTAACGCTGGACGACCAGAGTCACGGAAATACTCTCCGATTGCAGCACCTGCCATTGGAGCATATACTTGCATTGGAGCTGGATCAGATGCATTAGCAGCAACTACTACTGTATATTTATCTGCACCGTGGTCTTGTAATGTTTTCATGATACCTGCTACTGTAGAACCTTTTTGTCCTACTGCAACATAGATACAGAAAACTGTTTCACCTCTATCGTAAAACTCTTTTTGATTTAAGATTGCATCTAAAGCAACAGAAGTTTTACCTGTTTGACGGTCACCAATGATTAACTCACGTTGTCCACGTCCAATTGGAATCATCGAGTCAATAGAAACGATACCTGTTTGTAATGGTTCGTTTACAGGTTGACGATAGATAACCCCAGGAGCTTTACGCTCGATAGGCATTTCATATAATTGTCCTTCGATTGGTCCTTTACCATCGATAGGATTTCCTAACATATCTACAACACGTCCTAACATTCCTTCACCTACGTTAATAGATGCAATTTTGTTTGTACGTTTTACAGTGTCACCTTCTTTAATACCTTTTGAAGGTCCGAAAAGTACAATACCTACGTTGTCTTCTTCAAGGTTTTGTACCATTCCTTCTAACCCGTTTGAGAATTCTACTAATTCTCCGTATTGAGCATTGTCTAACCCGTAAACACGAGCAATACCATCCCCAACAGTTAGAACGGTTCCTACTTCTGCTAATTCAACTGATGAATCAAAGCTTGTAAGTTGTTGTTTTAATATAGCTGAAACTTCAGCTGGATTTATTTCTGGCATTTCTGAAATATTTAAAATTTAGGAATGTATTCGTTTTTCGAAAAATCTTTTTTTAATGTAGCTAACTTAGTTTTGATTGACGAATCAACTTGATTGTTTCCAATTTTTAAAACGAAACCTCCAATTAAAGATGCATCAATTTTGTTCTCTACTTTTACTTGACTATTTGCAGCTAAAGTTTGTTTTGCTTTTGCTACAATATTATCAATTGTATTTTGATCTAATTGTACTGCCGAAGTAATTTCTGCTGTTACAATATTATTTGCTAAATCGTATAATGAAATAAACTGATCTGCAATTTTAGACAAAATATTTTCTCTACCATGTCTTACGACTAACGAAATGAATGTTTGAGAAGTTTTTGATAAAGACTTGAAAATCTCACTCAAAACAGCTTCTTTTTTCTTTGCATCAATCACCGGAGAATTTAAGAAAACTCTTAAATCATCATTCTCTTTAATGACTTTGCGAACATCATTCATTTCAGCATACACTACGTCTGTTTGGTTTGCTTCATTCGCAAACTCCATCAAACCTTTAGCATATCTATGTGCTGCTCTGAATCCTGCCATGATTAATTGAATTTAACTTGATCAATAACATCATTCACTAAAGCTTCTTGTGCAGATTTGTCTGACAATTCTTTAGTTAAGATTTTTTCAGCAATTTCAATTGACAACTGTCCAACTTGATTTTTGATATCAGCCATAGCTGATGCTTTTTCATTTTGGATAGCTGACTTAGCATTTTCAATTAATTTGTTTGCTTCTACAGTTGCAGAATTTTTCGCCTCGTTGATGATATTTTCTTTCATTTCACGCGCTTCTTTCAAGATAGCATCACGTTCAGCACGAGCTTCTTTCATGATTTTCTCGTTTTGAGCGTTTAATAAAGCCATCTCTTCTTTCGCTTTTTTAGCTGCGTTTAATGCATCCTCGATAGATTGTTCTCTTTCTTTAACTGCAGATAAAATTGGTTTCCAAGCTAATGATCTTAACAATACTAATAAGATGATAAATACGACCGCAGTCCAAAAAATAAGACCAACTGAAGGTGTAATTAAATCCATTGTGTGTATGTATTAAATTTTATTTTTTACTAATTAATTTTTTAATGAATTAGCTTCAACAACCAACCGTTATTGAAGCTAATTTTAATTCAAATATTATCCGTTACCTAATAACGCAACTACGATACCGAATAAACCTGCACCCTCGATTAAGGCTGCTGCGATAATCATAGCTGTTTGAATTTTTGAAGCCGCTTCTGGTTGTCTAGCGATTCCTTCCATAGCTGATCCACCGATTTTACCGATACCTAAACCAACTCCTAAAACTGCTAAACCAGCTCCGATTGCTGCAATACTTCCTGTCATGATAATTGTATTTAATTATTAAAAAATTATTTTATTGTTTTTTATATTCTATTCTTAATGATGATCGTGTTCTGCTACTGCTGTTCCGATGAATAACGAAACTAACATTGTGAATACGAACGCTTGTAATGCCGCTACTAATAACTCTAAACAGTAGATAAATAACGCTAATGGGATAGATCCACCTGCCATAGCTTCTGTTTGGAAAATAAAGATTAACGAAATTAACGACATAATGATGATGTGACCTGCTGTAATGTTCGCAAATAAACGAATCATTAAGGCGAAAGGTTTTGTAATAATCCCGATTAACTCAATTGGAGCTAAGATTAATTTTACTGGAACCGGCACTCCTGGCATCCATAACATATGTCCCCAGTAACCTTTGTTTCCTGAGAAATTAATTACGATTAATGCAATTAATGCTAATACAAATGTAACTGCGATATTACCTGTAACGTTAGCTGCACCTGGTAACAATCCTAATAAATTGTTGATCCAAATGAAGAAAAATAACGTTAATAAATAAGGCATAAATTTCGCGTATTTTTTCTCACCAATATTTGGAATTGCTACTTCATCACGAACAAAAATAATAATTGGCTCGATGAATCCTGCAATACCTTTTGGTACCATATTTCCTTTTTTGTAGTTTGATGCAACTGCAGAGAAAACTAAGATTAAAATTACGAAAGAGATTAACATTGATGTTACGTTTTTCGTAATAGAAAAATCTAATGGTTTTTCATTCTCTAAATGAATAGCTCCTTTTTCGTCTACGTGAGGTTTGATTGTACCTTGCGCATCTGTTTTGTAGATTTTTTCGTGGTAGTTGATATAGTAATTTCCGTTACTTTCAACAACCGCTTCGTTGTGGTGAAATTTAGAAGACATAAAAACTTGTAAACCATTATCCCATAAAATAACAGGTAATGCAACTCCTACACTTTTTTCTCCTTCTCCCCATAAATGCCAATCGTGCGCATCTGCAATGTGGTGCATGATACCTGGCACTGGGTTAAATGTAGACTCGCCAGATTTCACTTTAGCAGCTTCCTCTTGACTTTTTACTTGCTCACTTTTAATTAACTCCTCAAACGTTTTTGGAAGACTTTCGTGCGGAACTGCTGTAGAGGCGAATCCGAAATTGAAAAGTAATAAAAACGCTAATAACGCTGAAAATTTCATGTATAATTCCTTTGTTTCTAAATTGCGTGCAAAATTATAGTAAATTAACCACTTACCAAAGTCAAATGCTAAAAATCATTAAACTTTTTTTAACTTTAAATTAATTAAGCGAATAAACACTAAAACTTCGGCTAGCAAAATTACAAAATAACTTATAATTAATTGTACAACATTTGATTTAATTTGTTCATTCACAACAATCAATGCTAATACAATTGCCATCTTCGCTATCATCCCTCCCATAAAGGCAAAACCAACATATTCTGGAAATTTTATCTTCACAAAACATCCAACTTGCAAAATCATTAATGTAATTAAACCAATTATTAAATACATTTTTGGAACAATTAGCGGATTTTCGCTAAAATTATAATGCGCAACAATTGCGTAATGAATACCACAAAAAATTGCTACCATTGCAATAAAAGAAAGTGCTAAAAGAATAAATTTCTTAATCATTAAAATTATTTTTTTGGTAATTGCTTCAACATCAAATATAATCCTGCAAAAACTCCCAGCAAAGATAAGCCAGCCGTCCATAATGGCTTGTCTGTTTCCATTTTTTTATCCAAAAAAGTTCCTAACCAAGCAAATAACGCAATCGTCACCGCCATTTGTATTCCCATCGCAGAAAACTTTAAATATTGATTTACACCTTCGGACTTTCGTTCTTCTTTCATAAGTTTTATGTAATTTTGCAAAAAATTATTTCGTGGTAAAGATAGGAAACATAGAATTACCAGACTTCCCTTTATTGCTTGCACCAATGGAAGATGTGAGTGATCCGCCATTTCGTCGCCTATGCAAAATGCATGGTGCAGACTTGATGTATACAGAGTTTATTTCTTCTGAAGGATTGATTCGTGATGCAATAAAAAGTCGTCAAAAATTAGATATTTTTGATTACGAACGTCCAATTGGTATTCAGATTTTTGGTGGAGATGAAGAGGCAATGGCGATGTCTGCTAAAATTGTAGAAACTGTTCAGCCTGATATTGTTGATATTAACTTTGGATGTCCCGTAAAAAAAGTGGTTTGTAAAGGCGCAGGAGCTGGTGTTTTAAAAGATATAGATTTGATGGTACGTTTAACAAAATCTGTTGTTGAAAGTACGCATTTACCTGTTACTGTAAAAACTCGTTTAGGCTGGGATTCTGATTCAATTAACATTTATGAAGTTGCCGAACGTTTACAAGAAACAGGTATCAAAGCATTGTCAATTCACGGACGTACGCGTACGCAGATGTATAAAGGACAAGCAAATTGGGAACCGATTGCAAAGGTAAAAGCGAACCCAAATATTGAGATTCCTATTTTTGGAAATGGAGATATTGATTCGCCACAAAAAGCGATCGAATACAAAGAAAAATACGGTGTAGATGGTGTGATGATTGGTCGTGCGGCGATTGGTTATCCTTGGATTTTCGAGCAAATTAAACATTATCGAGAAACAGGAGAATTGTTACCAGAACCAACAATTGTAGAACGAATGGAAGCGGCTAAAAATCACTTAAATTGGGCGATTGATTGGAAAGGTGAACGTACAGGGATTTTGGAAACACGTATGCATTATACCAATTATTTCAAAGGAATTCCTAATTTCAAACCTTATCGTACAAAATTAGTCACACAAGATAATCTTGTTGATTTGATGCAGACTTTCGAAGAAATCGAAAAAGAATTTATTCCAACATTAGAAGAAATATAGAATATATTAATCACCTTGTCAAGGTTTAAAACCTTGACAAGGTGATTATCTACATAGATTTTATTCCTCCTCTTTAAAATTTATAAGCGTTTCTGTTTTTAAATAAAATAATCCATCAACAACTTTACTAAGATCATCGTAATGTAATTGTTTCGAACCTATACTATTCGAAGTTAAATTATTTGCATCAAAATTATTAAAAGAAACAAAAGCATAATTACATTTACAATCTTTCTGAACCACCTCTTCAATACTATTTTTAGGAGATTTTATTTTTAGATTCATAAGTCCTAAATATCCTTTTACACCTGCATTCCCTCCCCCTGGTGTAAAACCTAAAATATAATATTTATCATCATATTCTTTTTTCAAAAAATATCCTGCTTTTGTTTTCAGATTTTTTAACTTATCATCTGTTAGTAAAGTATTATCAATGAAATGTATTGTCGCTCCCCATAGAATTATTTTTTTATTAGGATACATTTCTTCTTTGATAAACTTAATATTCTCATACATAGTTTTATCTCTATTTCCTACTTTATAATCATCTCTATATACAGATTCTATATTCTCAAGCTGTTTTTTCCAAAATTTATTTTTAAAATTTTTATTAGAAATTTTACTAAAAATATCATTATTTGTTGAAGAAATAATTAGAGTATCTGTTACTGAGGCTTTTTTAAAAGAAAAACTATTATTTATAACAAATTGAATCGCATCAAAATATTTATCATCTATATTGTTTATATTTTCTTCTTTTAAAAATGATTTTAATTCAGGAATAAAAGCGTTTGTTTTATAAAAACTATGGTCAAATCCAGTATAAATTAATGGACGATCAGTTTTATACGTTTCAATAATATATTTATACAATTCATCCATTTCTTTTATATTCCAAACTCCAGCATTATTACTTTTAAACAATTTGGGATTAGCTAAACCTAATCTAACCGAATCATTAATCAAATTTAAATTATACATAGGAGCTTCGAAAGCAAGAACATCAAAATTCAATTTCTCATGTAAATATTTAATTATTTTTATCTTTGAAACATATGTTTGTTTCATATAATGTGAAGGTTCACCAAGAGCTATAATTTCGACATTTTCTAAAGATTTATTTAAAATGGTATTTTCTGTGAAATTTGACGAATTGTAATTTTCTACACTTATAGGTGATATTTGTGCGAAAGCAGCTTTAAGTAAACATAAAAAACTTAGTAATAATAGTTTTCTCATAGAAATAAATTAAAATAGAAGTCTAAATTAAAGAATTAATTATTTTGTTTTCATAATAACTAAAAAAATCCACCAAAAAATACACTGCCCCCAAAAAGTTA
>NZ_DDBA01000029.1:0-3914 GCF_002333005.1 Empedobacter sp. UBA2044 | reverse complement strand
AATCAAAATGCACAACGGGTTGATTCTTCTAACTTTTATCAAATTAAAATTAATTATCAAAAGACAAAACAAAATTTTTATTTGATAGTAAATTCAACTTATTTAATCTTTGCTTGTGTAGAAAAAAATAGATGCTTTGATTTGAAATTTATTGACTTTCCTATTGAATTAATTTCACAATTAAAAGCCGAAGTAAATTCAAGTTTGATCCTTCTAAATCCAAAAGAATTAAATAAAAAAGTAAACATTTCTGATTTAGAATTATTAGGTGAATCAGAAATTAAACAGATCAATTATTGGAAAAGTAAAATACTGGGAGAGATTGTTTTCAATTGTTTTGATTAAACTTTTCGTTTAATAATTTTCTTACGTTTTCTTTTCTTAAAAATAATTCGAATTAGACGATAACCATATGTTACCTTTTTATTTTTTGTGATAATAGGAAATGCCATTGTGCACATCAACGAAATACAAGCAGTTGTACCTAATGCCCCTCCATAACCATTGAAAATTTTGCTCGTATAATGCAATAAAACTGCAAATAAAATTGGAGAAAAAACTAACGAAAAATAACTAATATTTATGGTTGATGATACCATTCCAATGAAAGTTCCGCCAATTACATACAACGGAATATTTTTGGTATAAAACTCTGGTAAAATTGTTGGAAAAAAATAGAAAAATCCACCGACAATCATTGCAATCATTGCAGAGGCACGAACTGGACCTTGTTTGAAACGAATGTTTAATTCATATGTTGTTAATGAAGCAATTATTGAAAACATCATTAATATTAAAAATTCAATAATCATTAGCCAATAATTAATTTAAACAACAACATACTCAACAAAACGCCTATAAATGCTAATGTTCCTAGCTTTCCACCCACACCAACAAATAAAGATTTTGTAGCAAAAAATAACAAGGCAGTAAAAACTCCAGCCGAAATAATCATCCAATAAACATACTGAAAATCAAGCGAAGTCATCCCAATGAAAGCACCACAATAAATTGGTCCTGCAATTTGTTTTAGATATTCTGAACGAGAATTAAACTTCGTTAAAAAAGAACCTAAAGTTCCTATAATTCCTGCAGAAAAAACACCGCCTAAACCTAATTTATTATTGATCAAATATGTAATTATTGCTGCAATAGGAATCCATAAAACCAAAGTTTTACGATCAAAAGAATATTCGTGATGATGCAGTGGAAACTTGCGGTAAACCACAATCAAAAGTAAACAAATTGCAGCAATAATGTAAGGAACAAGATAATGTTCTATTCTTTCGTTCATTATCGAAAATAAAAACAGAAACTGAATTATAAAAATAATCAGTATCGTGACAAATTTTATGATGCGTTTGGTTTGCACAATTATTTTTTGAAGTTGCAAAGTTAGTGACTTGTTTTAACAAAATAGAATAATTTTTATCAGTAAAGTTGTAAAAATTTCTTAAACTTAAAACAATATGAAAACACTAGAAAATTTGAAATTTCAACATCATTTAACAAAGAATCTATTGAATGATGAATTTTAACAATTCGTGAGTTTCCACAAAAAATTCAGAATGAAATCACCTCTCTTTCAGAACCTAAATTCGAACAATAATATCGTTCTGAAGGCTGCATCAACGTTGGGTTACTTTGTTAAATTCTTTTGTTGAAAGTGATTGGGACAAAAAATTTCGTCATCAGTAAACAAATCTTGCGATTTATGCTTGGAATTGCAATCATCATTTGGCGCATATACAACAAGCTAATAAAAGTTAGTGTATCTTTGCAAAACATAATCTAACTCATGAAATACATCAATTATTTTCTATTATTTTTATCTACAATCATTAGTATTTTTCTGTTTTTTGTAAGCGCTAATCAAATTGAAGTTGTTCCGAATAAAAATGAAGGTTATAAAGGTGAACAAATTATGCTCATTGAAAAATCGAACGATATACAGTTTGTGAAAAATATAGCTGAAACTTCGGTAGATAAATATGATGTAATGTACAATCAATTATCTGATTTTGCAGCAAAAATGAATACTTGGATTATTTTATTATTTATTCTTCAACTTGCTATGGGCGTACTTTTCTTTCTACAATTTCGAAAAAATAAAAAATCTCAAGTCAACACAAGATTAACTTGAGATTATATTGACTTAAACTATCACAAAAAATAAGTCATTCTACCTAAAAAAATATCTATTCCTCAATTAATTCAGCTGAAAAACCAACTTCCTCAATTGTATCAATAATTTCTTCGTCTGTTGCTTGATTAATTTTTACAGACAAAACTTTGTCTGGATTATCAGTATCAACTTCCCAAGCTTCTAAACCATCTAACTTATCTAAAAAAGGTTTCACTTTGCTCACGCAACCACTACAATTTATATTTGTTTTGAATTTTAATTCTTTTGTTTCCATAACTCTTTGATTTTTGTCTTACAAATTTCGATAGAATTGTTCCAAAACCATTTACAAGATTTCGCTAAATAGTTATATGATTTCTATACTTATTAATCGTTTTGAGCTACTTTTGCATTCAAACAAAACAATTTCAATTTCTTTTACAAATGAGTCAACAAAATGACCAAAATATTATCTTAGCGATCGACGAAAAACCGAAGTTAGGACAAGGTATATTATTAAGTATACAGCATCTTTTTGCAATGTTTGGTGCAACAGTTTTAGTTCCTGCTTTGACAGGAATGTCTCCAGCAATTGCATTAATTTCGAGTGGAATCGGAACTTTAGTTTTCATCTTAATTACACGAGGAAAAGTCCCTTCATATTTGGGATCTTCATTTGCTTTTATCAATCCAATTATCGCAATGAAAGCTTTAGAAACAAACCCAGAAAGTGGAATTGCGACAGGAAGTTTCTTGGTTGGTAGTTTTTTGGTAGGAGTTACTTATTCATTGGTCGCACTATTTATAGCAACGGCAGGAACAAAATGGTTAATGAGACTTTTACCCCCTATTGTTGTTGGTCCAGTAATTATGGTAATTGGTCTGGGATTAGCTTCTACAGCAATCAAAATGGTGACAAATAATCCTTCTGGTGAATATGATTTAACCTATGTTATAATTGGTTTTGTTACCTTAATTATCACGATAATTACAGCAATTTTCAGTAAAGGTTTTTTGAGTGTAATTCCAGTTTTGGTCGGAATTATTGGTGGATATCTTTTTGCAATTACGATGGGAGTTGTCGACCTAAATCCTGTTATAGAAGCTAAATGGTTTATGATTCCAGATTTTACCATTCCTTTTGTAGATTACACACCAACTTTGTCTTGGTATGTTATTTTCTTAATGATTCCGGTCGCAATTGTACCAATCGCAGAACATATCGGACATCAATTAGTTTTGAGTAAAGTCGTGAACAAAGACTTAATCGAAGATCCAGGTCTTGATAAATCGATGTTAGGAGATGGTATTGCAACAATGATTGCAGCTTGTTTAGGTGGACCTCCAAACACAACGTATGGCGAGAATATTGGTGTTTTAGCCATTACAAAAGCTTTTAGCATTTATGTATTTATTGGAGCAGCATGTTTTGCTATTTTATTTGGATTTTGTGGTAAAGTTTCAGCTTTATTAAGTACAATTCCAACACCAGTTATGGGCGGCGTTTCTATTTTATTATTCGGAATTATTGCTTCGAGCGGATTAAGAATGCTAATCGAGAATAAAGTTGATTTCAAGATTAAACGAAACCTTATTATTTCCTCTGTTATTCTTATCATTGGAATCGGTGGTGCAGCAATCCACATTGGAGATTTATTTTCTTTAGAAGGAATGGCTTTAGCTTCTATAATTGGAGTTGCTTTAAATTTGATTCTTCCTGGAAGAGAATTTGTCTCATTCAAAGAAATGTTTGATGAAGAAAATTAAATTATGTAACGTCCTGAAAAAA
>NZ_DDBA01000006.1:0-9398 GCF_002333005.1 Empedobacter sp. UBA2044 | reverse complement strand
AAAATATCATGATAACGTTCTAAATACCATTTAATTCGCCAAGTCCCTAATTTATACTCTTTTCGAAGTTCTAGTACTTTATTTACAATCTCTTGCTTAATTTGGTTAGGAAAAGTACGAGGAATTGTTTTTTTTCTAAGTAAACCTTCTTCTCCATGTTCTTCATACGCTTTTTTCCATTTGTAAAATGTACTCTTTTTAACGCCATAAAATTTATAAGCTATAGCATTATTTCCATATTCTTTAGCATATTTTAAAACTTGTATTTTTTTAATATAAGTTAAATAATTTTGGATTTCTTTGGTCTTTTTCATGATCATAACATTATATTAGTTTTTTACTAATTTAGTCTACGATGATTTGACGTACCTACACATAAGGGCTAAAATCATCTTAACGTTACATTCAATTATTTTCTTAACGTAATAGATTTAATGCCGGATTCTTTTAATTCGTATTCAGAAATAAATTTTGTCATATTGACTTTAACATTAAAACTTATTTCTAAAAACTCAAATTAACTTATCGTTATAAATTTCATTTCAAATAAAACGAATTTAATATTACGTTAGTTTTGCTGTTTTACAGACATGAAAAAACAAATTTTATTTATCTTAATTCTTCTCTTTTCTATATTGAATGCACAAGAAAAAGAAGTTAAAGTAGCCTTTCTTTCTGATGTTCATTTTCAAGATTTGTATGGCAACTTTTCGGATAATGATTTTAAAGGAATTATCAATCCGAAAACAGGAAAAGCAACTATTTTGAGAACTATGGAATCTCAATTGCACTCGACAAGAATTTTTAATGAAAACTATTTTGCATTTATTGCAGCACTAGATGATATTGTATCTAAAAATATAAAAATTGTAGCAATGCCAGGCGATTTTTCAGATGATGGCCAAGCATATAATCTCAGAGGTTTACATAAAATTTTAGAAGAATATAAACGCAAATATAACATGAAATTTTACTTAACAACAGGTAATCATGACCCAGTAGGTCCATTTAGGAAAGATGCAGGAAAAGATGACTTTTTAGGAGAAAATGGAAAACCATTTGGAATTTATAGTAAAGAAATGATAGGAGAAAAACCTTCAAGAATCTATACAAAAGACATTGCTGAGTCGGGATATTTAGAAATTTTAAATGAATTGAAAGACTTTGGATTTTATCCGCAAAAAAATGATTTATTTTGGAGTACACCATTTAATAAAAATCTAATTTCCTCTTATTCTTTTGATGATGCTTTAGTAGCAGCTGATTATACTAAAAGGATGTATGAAGTAGAAAAAGGATTTTCGGTCCCTGACCTAAGTTACGTTGTCGAACCGATAGAAGATGTTTGGCTATTAGCCATTGATGGTAATACCTATATTCCAAAGAATTTAAACGAAAATTCATCTAATCCTTCTAATTATAAGGGTGCAAGTATTGGTTATAACAATGTTTTGACAAACAAGAAACACTTGATAGAATGGGTGAAAAATATTACTGCTGAAGCAAAAAAAAGAAGTAAAACACTGATTGCTTTTACGCACTACCCTATGATTGATTATAATGATGGTGCTTCTTCAGAAATAGAAAAATTATTGGGAGATAAAAAATGGCAATTGGAACGTGTTCCACAAGAAGAGGTTGCAAAAATTTTCTCAGAAGCAGGAATTAAAATTCATTTTGCTGGGCATATGCATATTAATGATACAGGAAGTAAAAAAACAGAAAATGATTTTTTAGTAAATATTCAAGTACCTTCTTTAGCAGCTTACATTCCGGCTTATAAAATTTTGACAATAAAATCAGCTGATAAGATGGAAATCGAAACACAAATCTTAGATGATGTACCTCGTTTTGATGAATTATTTCCATTGTATGAAAAAGAATTTTTGGCTTTACAAAAAGACAGTAATAAATTAATTTGGAACAAAGATATTTTGAAAACGAAATCCTACAGAGAATTAATGCTTTTTCATCTAAAAGAATTGGTTCGTTTACGAATGATTCCGAATGATTGGCCTAAAGATTTTATAGAAAAAGGACAAAACTTGAATGGAGAAGATTTGTTACTTCTAGGTTACAAAGGAATAAATAGAAAAATAATTCAGTCTAAAGATTATAAAAAATGGACATTTGACGATTTAATTCTTGATCTCTATAAATTTCAGTCGGCAGATGAATTGGCGAAAAGAGATATTCCAAAAGAGCGATTGGAACAATATAAAGTGCTGGAAGAATTATTTGCAGATAATCAATCGCAAGATGAATTTGTCTTACAATTGAAAATGCTATTTAAAATACTTTCACATTTATCAAATGGTGAACCTTCAAATCATTTTGAAATTGATTTCAAAAAAAAAAGAATCAAAAATATATAAGCAATAAAAGCTCATTCAACGAAAGACAGCGAAATATTGTGTTTTAATATTACGATTTTAGATTAACGAATAATCCTTGTCAAGCTTGAAACCCTTGACAAGGATTTTATTTCAATACATCTTATATTAAAAATAGATTATTTACTTTCCTAGAACAGGATTTTTTCTTTCGTAAGTATTATCATCGAAACTAATTTTGAAATTAGATTTGAATAATTTACTTGGTTGATAATAATCTGTTGTGATGATTTGAGCACCACTTTTTTTCGCATTTTCAAAACGAGAATAGTCTTCACTTCTAGCTTCCATCGTATCAGCATCTGCTCTTGTGCGGACAATGTAACCTTGTTTTACTAAATTTTTAATTTCATCTGTTTTCTCAGGGTCATTTCTAAATACTATAGCAGATTCTGCTGTTCCTGGAGTTGAATTTGTAAAAATCATTCTGTTTTTTAAAGAAGGATGTCCTTTTGCATATAAATCTCGGTTTGCTCCATTATTATCTAATACAAAAATAAATTTCCCTTTCACATCTTTTACTTTAGGCCAATTTCCTTTGGTAATGGCTTCGTTTAAAGTTTTGTAAGAACCCCTTATATCATCTGGAGTGATGATTTTATTTTTTCCTAAATATTTTCTCAATTCATTATCCAAATCATCAAATAATTTTTCTGTGTAATGTTCAGGCTCTGTTTTAAATTCATTTTCTTTGCCATCTTTTGGCTCTAATGTAATAAATACAGGTGTATGATTAGGATTTGCATCAGACCACTTTTTTAAATCTTTTAAACAATCTTCAAGTGTATAATACCATGTCATATAATCGATATCAGTTATATGGATCATTTTATAACCTGGTTTATTCATTTTTTTGTCAGGATCGAAAGGCTGAGTTGTTTTTACAAAATCTAAAATTTTAGGATGCGCATATTTTCCTCCTTTACTATCTGCGTAAACATCAATTTCTAGATTTCGTAAACCTAAATCTAATTGTTGAGGAATTGGAATATGTTCGTACTGAATTCTTGGTAAAAAATTCATAGAATCTCTTTCTGATAAATAGTTATAAACCTCTGGTAATATAGCTTTCTTATAAGAGTTATGCGAACCAATAACTTGAATTTCATTGATTTTTAAATCTTCTAAAGTTTGTGTTTGCGCCAAAGAAAAACTAAAAGGAAGTAAGTATAAACTAAATAAAATGGTCTTTTTCATTGCTCTAATTTTTATAAGAACCGAAATTACATTGTTTATTCTCAAACAATTTTTAGTTATTGTTAAGTCTGTTTTATAGTATTGTAAATTTTCTGTTTGATTTTCAGGAATGTAATCGATTATTTTACCTTATGGTAATGTTTTGATGATTTTAAATTAAAGTGTTTTTAAAGAGTAGAGGCTTACTTTGTATTCCGAAAAACAAATCAACAGCTAGCTTAACAAAAACCACTGCTGCGACAACAACAGTGGAATCTAAGTTAAGCATCGTAAATGTGATACTTTACTTAATAATATGTACCATAAAATTAAACATTTTAAACTGAAAAAACTAATTCCTTTGGCATTTGTTTTCTTGTATTGTAACAAGGCGGAAGCAAAGGTTTTAAACGACAATTCTAATTTCGGAATACAAGCAGCAGATGCTACTGTAAAAGGAATTGTACAAGACGAGAACGGATTTGCTGTTTCGGGCGCAAAAGTTATTATCGTAGAAACTGGAAAAGAAGTAATAACAGATGAGAACGGTTTATTTTCTATTGAGGCAGAGGTTGGACAAACTTTAACTGTACAATTAGAAGGATTTACCATTCAGAAAGTTGTAATTGATTCGGCAGAAATGACAATCCATATTTCGAGTGAAACAAGTATTTCTGATGAACATGCTTTACAAGAAGTAACGTTGGTTGGATATGGTACTCAGAAAAAATCTGATCTAACAGGATCTGTAAGTCAATTAAAATCTGAACAATTTAAAGAAGGAATGAACATTTCTGTGGATAACTTAATCCAAGGAAAAGTAGCTGGTGTTCGTGTTGTGCAAACAAGTGGAGAACCAGGCGCTGGAATGAATGTTTCTATTCGTGGAGTTGGATCTATTCGAAGTGGTAGTACACCTTTATTTGTTGTAGATGGTGTGCCGTTAAGCAATGAAAATGTAAGTTCTGGTGGACCCAATGTTGGTTTAGGAAGTTCAAGCGCAAAAAATCCATTAAACTTTCTAAACACAAGTGATATAGAATCGATAACTGTTCTTAAAGATGCTTCTGCCTCAGCAATCTATGGAGCAAGAGGTTCTAATGGTGTTGTTTTAATTACAACGAAACAAGGAAAAAAAGGTGATGCACTTTTTACGTATGATACTTACTTCGGTGTTTCGAATGTGATTAAAAAATTAGACTTGATGAATGCTGATGAGTATAGAAACGCCGTAGATCCTTCTTACGATCATGGTGGAAATACAGATTGGCAAGATGTATTGTTTCGTTCAGCAACTTCTCAAAATCATGCCTTTTCATTTTCTAAGAAAACGAATACAGGAAGCTACTATGCATCAATTTCTCATATGGATCAAGATGGAATTATTGAAACAAGTAATTTCAGAAGAACTACAGCTCGTTTAAATGCAGAAGAATCTTTCTTAGACGATCAACGTTTAAAAGTTAAATTCAATTTAACAGCTAGTGATATTAGAGAAACCGGTTTACCAAATGGTTCAAATGCTGGTTCAGATGGACAGTTGGTTATTCATGCCTTAATGGCTAATCCTACACGTTCTGTTTTTGATAAAAATGGTGATTACACAAATTTCAACATGAACGCTCATTACAACCCAATGTATTTATTGAGTAAGTATAATGATCATACAAATACATTTAGAGTTTTAGGAAATGTTGAAGCTACTTTACGTATTCTTCCTGGATTAAATTATAAATTAAATTACGGTATTGACAGATCAACTTCGGAACGTAATACAACGATGTATCCAAACATTACTGATAGAACGCCGAGAGGAATGTACACGCAAAGTAATTTAGAATCGTTGAGTACTTTAGTTGAGCATTATTTAACTTTTGACAAAACATTCAACAGACATAATATCAATTTATTAGCAGGTTTTTCTTACCAAAAATTTAAATTTTCAGGAACTTATTTTGGCTTGACTAATATTGCAGAACAAGGAAGTGGTGTTGCACCAGAGAATAATCCTGGTTATTCTGGAACTGCATTTATTCCAAGTCCTGGTTACGCACAAGAAAATGAATTACAGTCTTACTTTGGACGTGTAAATTATAACTACGATAGTCGCTATTTATTTACAGCATCTTTACGCGCGGATGGTTCTACTCGTTTTGGAAAAAATAATAAATATGGCTATTTCCCATCTTTAGCAGTTGCTTGGGCCATTAATAAAGAAGAATTTTTAAGAGGTTCTTCTGTTGTAAATGAATTAAAATTAAGAGCAAGTTGGGGACAGACAGGTAACCAAGAAGTTCAGAATAAATTAACGCAAGCGAGTTCATCATTATCTTCTTCTGCGGGATATTGGTTATATAATCAAAATGATTTGATTAACGGAGTAATGGTAAACAGAACTGCAAACCCTGATTTGAAATGGGAGGTTGTTGAACAAACAAATTTTGGAGTTGATTTTAGTTTATTCAACAGTAAATTATATGGGTCGTTAGAATACTATAATAAAACAACTTTAGATCCGATTTTAAATATTCCTTCTGGGCCATTAAGTCCAACGAGTACTATTTGGCAAAATGTAGATGGAAAAATAGAAAATAAAGGATTTGAATTGACTTTAGGTTCTCAAATTATCGATCAAAAGGATTTTACGTGGTCATTAGACGTAAATGCAGCAACATTATCAAATAAAGTAAAAGACTTACCAGTTTCCGAAATATATTCAGGACAAATTTCTGGTCCAGGAATGTCAGGTGTTTATGCCAATGTTTATAAAAATGGATACCAAGCAGGATCATTTTATATGCTAAAATATTTAGGAATTGACGAGCAAGGTAAATACATATATGAAGATACTGATGGTAATGGTTCAGTAGGAACTGAAGATAGACAAATTTTCGAAGGTCCACTTCCAAAAGTAACATACGGGCTTAATAGTTATATGCGTTATAAAAGGTTTGATTTTGCATTCTCTTTTATTGGTCAAGCAGGAGGATATTTAGTCAATAATACTAATCTCAATTTAAATATTAACAATTTAGCATCAGACCGTAACTTGTTAAGAGATTTTTACACTTCTGGAGCAAGTGCTGAAAATTTACCGCAATTATCATCACTTTATTTAGAGAAGTCAGATTTCTTACGTTTAAATAATGTTCGTTTAGGATATAATTTTGGAGTTGAGCAATTAAAATGGGTAAAAAGTTTAAACTTATATGTAAGCGCTCAAAACTTATGGACAATCACAAATTACAGTGGATATGATCCATTGATTGACACATCAAAAGCTGTATCAGGAAATCAATCATTAGGAATTGATTATGCAACTTACCCATCTGCGAAAACATTTATGGTTGGAGCAACTTTAAAATTTTAATACCAGAATTTATTATCATGAAATTAAAAACAATAAAAATATCTTATCTATTTTTCGCATTACTTTCTGTGAGCATTTTAAGTTGTACAGATTTAGAAGAGCAAGTAGTTGATGAAAGATTAGGATCAGAATCACCAAGTCCAGAAAACGCAATTGCCGCAGCCTATGGACAATTAGGAGACGGAACTTTCGTAGATCACGGAAATGTTTTCGGTTTACAAGAATACTCTACTGATGAAGCAATTTTACCTACACGAGGAAGTGACTGGGGAGATGGTGGAAAATGGAGAGCATTATCTGAGTTTACTTGGGACGCTTCAAATCCTCAAATAAAATCAGCTTGGGATAATTTAAATTTCGGAATAACAAAATCTTTAACAGCAATACAAGCAATAGAGAAAAGTAGTGTTACTAACAAACAATTATTTTTAGCTGAAGCAAAAGGTTTATTAGCATTTTATACTTATCATACATTAGACTTATACGGACAAGCTCCATATAGAGATCCAATGGATGTAAATGCAGAAATTGTGGTAAGAAAAGCAGATGTAGCCATTGATGAATTAATTACAGAAGTAGAAGGTATCATACCAAATTTAGCAAATATTGGAGAGCAATCTACACATATGGGAAGATTCACTAAACAAGCAGCTTATGCTTTATTAGCTGATATGTACATGAACAGAGCTGTTTTAAAAAATAGATACTCCAACACTTTCGATTTTAATGAGAGTGCTGTTAGTGGTGGTGTTTCTGATATGGATAAAGTAATTGAATATTCTTCAAATATAATCAATTCAGGACGTTTTAAGTTAGAATCTAATTTCTTCCGTAATTTTGATATTAGTAATGATGACGGAACAGAATTAATATTTGCGGTAGTACAAAAAGCAACTGCAAATAGTTTAAGAAACAGTTCAAACAGTTTTGCATATATGCCTGTTGAACGTGCACAAAAACCTTCTCCAGATAATAGAGGAACTAATGCTACAGGAACGACACCAGAGTTTTACCACAGTTGGGATGGAAATCATGAAGACCCTCGTTTTCACAGACATTACCAATATGAAGATGGAACTTGGTTTATGAATGATGGAACTGATGTTAGTGTTCCTGCTACAAGTTTAGTAGAAGGTACGGGAAAACCTTGGTTTCATTTTAATAGAGGTATTCAAGCAGGTGTTCAATATGGTCCAACTATTTTAGCGAATGGATCTTTTGAGATGGTAAATGGACGTATAAAAGTAAATCAACTAAAAATGGAAAAAAACACCAATTTACTTGTTAATTTTACTCCAGAATATAACTTTGACAATCCTTTGCAAGCTGTTCTTTCTCAAAATCAAATTAACAGAGGAGCGCGTGTATTTAAATACGAGTTTGATCCTAGTTTTGGAAACAATGGAAATGGTAGTGTAAATATTTCATTGTTTCGTTTAGGTGGAATTTATACATTGCGAGCTGAAGCTTATTTCCGTAAAGGAAATACAAGTGCAGCATTAGCAGATATTAACATGCTAAGAACCAGTAGAACAAGAGAAGCATTATTTGGTAATGCGCCAGGTGTTGCAATCACTACTCTTGATGAGGCTACTTTAGTAAAGGAAATCGCTTTCGAAACATATTGGGAATTAGTAAGAAGAAAACAATTAATTCGTTTCGGAAAATTTGAAGAAGCAAGAACTTCAAAATCAGTAACTGCTCCTACAAGAAGAATTTACCCGATTCCACAAGCAACAATTGATGCTTCGAATGTATTTACACAAAATAAAGGGTATTAAGTGATACTGTACCATATGTTTAAGTATAAAAATCTACTTGGTTAACAAGTAGATTTTTTTTTATACATTACAAACTAACCAGTTGATCTAGTTCCTTTTGAATTTCTTCATTTTTTATTTTACGATGTGAAGCATTGTACACACACTTTCCGTCTTTTATTATTAAGATTTGTGGTGATTCGTGTTGAACATTGTAACTACGTTCAATTTCATTAGATATTGGTCTATATGTTAATAAATCTAAATAATTCAGCTCAAAATCGCTTTCCTTTATTATATTCCAAATAATATCGCATAACCCACAAGTTGTACTGTGTTTATAAATAATTTTTGGTTGATTAAAAGACGCTTGATCAATTTGGTCTAAATCTTCTAAACTTGTAATATCTATTTTTTTCATTTTTGTTTCAATTATTTCATCTATAAAATTACATTGAAAAGAAGAAAAAACCTATTCTATTCAATTATTGTATTTTCTTTGTAAATCAAAATATAGTTAATATTAGATTTAAGTAGATTTTTAAAAATACTATATAAAATGTTAAACTTTCATAAATTTTGCTACACCAATACTACACCTCACTCCTCTACATCCCATATAAATAGAGAGTTTACCACTTTCTGTATCGGGAAGTAACACTTATTAAAAATTATGTTATGTCGTACTTCATGACTTCG
>NZ_DDBA01000003.1:0-9013 GCF_002333005.1 Empedobacter sp. UBA2044 | reverse complement strand
GATTTTCAAATCTAAAGGAACGAAACGACAGCAAAGTGAAGAACCTAATCATTAAGATGAGAAGTTGAAATAAATTCAGCTTAACAATTAAGACAAAAAAAGTCGAGCAAATGCTCGACTTAATTTTTTACTATTTTAAGTATTTTTTTCCTTTTCTTATTTTAAAATCGCAGCAACTCCTGGTAATTCTTTACCTTCCAACGATTCTAACATTGCGCCACCTCCTGTAGAAACGTAGCTTACTTTGTCGTCGTAACCAAATTGTTTTACGAAAGCAACAGAATCTCCACCACCAACAAGCGAGAAAGCGCCGTTTGCCGTAGCTTCAGCAATTGCATTACCTAAAGCAATAGTTCCTTTTGCAAAATTTGACATTTCAAAAACACCTAAAGGACCATTCCAAAGAATTGTTTTCGAATTGTTAATTACATCTGCAAAAACTTTTGACGATTCTTCACCAACATCCATTCCCATCCATCCATCAGGAATTTGATCCGAAGGAACTGTTTGTGTATTTGCATCATTACTGAAATTATCAGCAATTACATTGTCAACCGGTAAATAAACTTTTACATTATGTTTTTCACATTCAGCCAAAATTTCTTTCGCTAAATCTAATTTATCATCTTCTACCAACGAATTTCCAATTTTTCCTCCATTTGCTTTCACAAATGTATACGTCATTCCACCACCAATAATCAAGTTATCAATAACTGGTAAAATATTGTTGATAATCGTAATTTTAGAAGACACTTTAGCTCCTCCAAGTACCGCTGTTACAGGTTTTTCACCATCATCTAACACTTTGTTAATAGCTGTTAATTCTTGTTCCATTAACAAACCAAAACATTTATTTCCCGGGAAAAATTCAGCAATAATTGCAGTCGAAGCATGTGCGCGGTGTGCTGTTCCGAAAGCGTCATTCACATAAATATCTCCAAATTGAGCCAATTCTTTTGCAAAGTCTTTATCTCCAGCTTCTTCCTCATTGTGGAAACGAACATTCTCTAATAATAAAACTTGGCCTGGTTTTAGATTACTTACTTTTTGTTTCGCATCATCGCCAATAACATCATTCGCAACGATCACATCAACGCCAAGAATTTCTGAAACTTTTGATGCAATATGTTTTAATGAATATTTATCATTGAATTCGCCTTTAGGACGTCCCAAATGACTCATTAATACAACAGCGCCACCATCTTTCAATATTTTGTCGATCGTTGGTTTTGCAGCTCTAATACGTGTATCATCTGTCACATTTAAATTTTCGTCTTGCGGAACATTGAAGTCAACACGAATCAATGCTTTCTTGTTTTCGAAATTGTAGTCGTTGATTGTTTTCATATTTTGATTTGAAATTTTGAACTACACAAAAGTAATCAAACTTTCATTTTGAGACTTAAAATCATTCAATACAATTTTCAACTATTAACAATTCATAATAATATATATAGTTTAATTAATTTTTAAATTTTAAAAAAAGAAAAAAATGTTACTATTATTAGCACTGTTAATATGTGGATAACTAAAGTGAGATAAATTTTATTTAATAGCAATTAACAAGCTATTATTTGTAATTTTGTTTTGTAATGAAAGAGTTAGATATTCTATCAACAATTTATCATTTTGGTTGATAAACAACTTTTGTTAGCAAGATGTTTTGTGAAAACTATTCATAACGATGTGTAAATCTTTTATGCCAAAATGAAAAGTTTTACTTGACTTGTATTGATTTATTTCTAATTGATTTTTTGAATCAGATTTCCAAATTTTTCTCTCGAAAAGTTATTAGTTTTATTCAATCATCTTTTAACAAGTTGTTACTTTTACTTAACATTTGATTTACAATTATTTAAACAAAAACAACAAAAACACCTGTTAATTAAATGAAAATTGCAATCGGAGCGGACCATGCTGGGTTCGATTATAAGGAAAAATTAGTACCCTTTTTAACAAGTCAAGGATATGAGGTTGAGGATTTTGGAACGTTCTCAACAGCGAGTGTTGATTACCCTGATTTTGCACACCCAACGGCACAAGCTGTAGAAGATGGAAAAGCAGATTTCGGAATTTTGATTTGTGGTAGTGCGCAAGGCGTTACAATGACTGCAAATAAACACCAAGGAATTCGTGCTGCATTATGTTGGATGATGGATATTGCCAAGTTAGCTCGTCAACACAATAATGCAAATGTGTTAACTTTACCTGCACGCTTTATTGCGTATGAATATGCAGAAGAAATTGTGAATACATTTTTAGCAACAGAATTTGAAGGTGGTCGTCACCAAGGACGCGTAGATAAAATTGCTTGTTCATACAACGGATAATTTTATACATCTATTATAAGATATAAAATCGGTCAATTCGTTAGAGTTTACCGATTTTTATTTTAAAAATTAAATTTAAAACTATTATAAAGTTTAAATAGTTAACTATAAACAATATTTTATATTTAAAATTAAATATTTTTAAACCAATTTAAGTCAATAGTATATTTATTGATTTTAGCTGTTCTACTTTTACATCAGTTAAAAAAACAAATCATTTAAAGATTAAAAAGATGAGCAGAGCATTATTACGTAGAGAACAAGCAATCTCTTTTGTAAAAGAAGAATTTTCGAAAGGATTACAAAAAGAATTAAACATTATTCCAGTTTCTGGACCATTGGTAGTTTTGGATGGAACAGGTATTAATGATGATTTGAATAGTATCGAAAGACCTGTAAAATTCCCTATAAAATCTTTGAATGATAAAAATGCGGTAGTTGTACATTCTTTGGCAAAATGGAAACGTATTCGTTTGAAAGAATTAGAAATTGAGCCAGGCGAAGGAATTATAACAGATATGCGCGCTTTGCGTCCAGACGAAGATTATTCGCCAATTCACTCTATTTATGTGGATCAATGGGATTGGGAAAAAGTAATTGTGCCGCAAGATCGCCAATTGGATTATCTTTTTTCGACAGTAAAATCGATTTATGAAGTTATTAAAAAAACGGAGCAAAATGTAGAAGCAAAATATCCACAATTGAAAGCTGTTTTACCAGAACAAATTACATTTATTTCGTCTGAAGATTTATTACAGAAATATCCAACTCTTACGCCGAAAGAAAGAGAAAATGCAATTTGTAAAGAATTTGGAGCTGTTTTTATTTACGGAATTGGAGGAGAATTGAGTAATGGAGAATTACACGATGCACGTGCTGCTGATTATGACGATTGGAGTACAGAAAACAGTGCTGGTTTTAGAGGTCTTAATGGTGATATTTTAGTTTGGAACCCTGTTTTAGAATCTGCTTTCGAGTTATCCTCGATGGGAATTCGTGTAGATAAAGAAGCTTTGACCAAACAATTAGAAATTAGAGATTTTTCGGATCGTAAAAATTTATTATTTCACTCGATGTTGTTAGATGATCAGTTAACAGAATCAATTGGAGGTGGAATTGGACAATCTCGTATGTGTATGTTTATGTTGAAATCTCGACATATTGGCGAAGTACAAGCGAGTATTTGGGACGGAAAAGTAAAAGAAAAATTAAAAGAAGAAAGCATCGAATTATTATAAATGAAAAAGCAGTTTCAAAATTTTTGAAACTGCTATTTTTGTAATTTATATCGAAATTAACAATGTTTATAACTGTTGATAAAGGTTGTTAATTTATTTTAATTCAGTAACTTAATAAGTGTAATAATTGTTGATTAAGAAATTCTTTCATTTTTCTTCACAATAAAACTATCATAGAATTTTTTGAAACCATGATGATTAATCAAATAGAAATATTTAGGAAATAATCGATTCAATTCGTATTGAATTTGTTTTGGAAATTTAGACTTTCTTAAACTGCGATTAATCTGAATTTGCGTTTCTACTGGAGCTGGTTTAACAAGCGATGGAAGAAGGTTGTAAATTCTTAAATCAAATTCCCAAGCATGCTGCAAATCACAATCAATTGGACGTTGAATCATAGGTAGTGGCGTTTTAATTTTATTCAAAAATTTTTCTGCGGCCTTTCTTGTCCAAATGGCTGCAATTGTTGTGATTGGAATACTCGTTCCACAAGCACCAATAATGTATTTATTATTCACATCAGCAATTTTTATATGTTTTCTTTTTCCGTTAAATAGCTTCAAAACATCCCATTTATGCTTGTTAGAAAGTTCTTCATAATTAGAAAGAGCATGTTCTACAGCAGATTTAAAATCATCAACCAAAATTGCATCATCTTCTATAATCAAACCAAAATCATTTTCAGAAGCCAAAAAAGTTTCTAGCGTTTTCACATGACTCAAATAACAACCAATTTCTCCAGGAACTAAATCGCGGTCATATTTATTTTTTATTTTATAGGTTGACGAATCCAAAGTTTTGGCATCTACAGCAGAAATTCTTTCGTAAGTAATCTCACATTTTTCGAATTCTTTTTGCATCAATTCAAGCCGATCCGTAGCTCTATCAAGGTTAATCAAGTAAGTTTGATATAATGGTTTAGTTTTCATTCAATTAATTATCAATGCAAAAATAGCTTTTTTGGCTCAATTTTCGCAATAAATCAAAACGTTACAAGTAATCTTATCCTTTCCGTAACATAGAATTGGCTGTAAAATGTTATTTTAGAAAAAGGATATATTACCTTTGCAGTGGTTATGTTGTTTATTAACATCTTATCAATAGTTATTAAAAATAATTTAATAATCAAATAATTAAGATGTTTATTTATTAACTATTTTAAAATAAATCTCTAAAAAAAAAGAAGAGATTTGACAGAAAACAAATTATGCCAAGAAGAAATTTTAAAAATACAAAGGCGAAAAAAGACAAAAACATAACAAAGTTTACGAAGTCTATCATCGAAGTTTTATTTCAAAATCCGAATAAACCTTTAAATTATAAACAAATTGCAGCAGCTTTAAACCTAACAAATCGAATTGATACAGAATTATTGATTAAGAATTTGAATGTTTTATTAGCTGACAAAAAGATTTCTGAAGTAGAAAGAGGAAAATACAAAATCAATGCAACCAATGATTATATGGTTGGGATTGCGGATTTGACTTCTTCGGGAAGCGCTTATATTATGATTGATGGTCTTGAACAAGATGTCTTTGTACAAAAAGGAAAAACGCGAAATGCCTTAATGGGCGATACGGTTCGCGTATATGTTTATCCAAAAAAACATGCCAATCAATCGAGAGCAGAAGGAGAAATTGTAGAAATTATCGAGCGTAATAAAACTGAATTTACAGGTATTTTCGAGTTAGGAAAGAACGGAAATTTTGGTTTTGTAACGATGCAAAATGGTAACCACGATTTCTTTATTCCGAAAGAGAAAATTAAAAATGCTCAACCAGGAGAAAAAGTTGTGGTTCGATTAACAAATTGGCCAGAAGGATCTAATTCACCATTTGGTGAAATCACGCAAGTTTTGGGTAGTCCAGACGATACGGATGTAGAAATTCATGCAATTTTGTTAGAATACGATTTGCCAGCACAATTTCCAGAGGAAGTTGAAGAAGAAGCAAATCAGTTGGATACTTCGATAGATGAAGCTGAAGCTGCTCGTCGTAGAGATATGCGAAATGTAACGACATTTACAATCGACCCGAAAGATGCAAAAGATTTTGATGATGCTTTATCAATACGAAAATTAGAGAATGGAAACTGGGAAATTGGTGTTCACATTGCCGATGTTACACATTATGTTCGTCCAGGTTCGTTGATCGAGCAAGAAGCATACAAGCGTGCAACTTCTGTTTATTTGGTGGATAGAGTAGTGCCAATGTTGCCAGAAGTGTTGTCGAATGTTGCGTGTTCTTTGCGTCCAAACGAAGATAAATATACGTTTTCGGGAGTTTTCGAAATGGATGATAATGCGAAGATTGTAAAAACATGGTTTGGTCGTACTGTTACACATTCGGATAGACGTTTTACATATGAAGAAGCACAAGAAATTATCGAAGGAAAAGATGGCGATTTTAAAGATGAAATCTTGACTTTAGATCGTTTAGCCAAAACAATGCGCCAAAAACGTATGAAATATGGAGCGGTTAATTTTGATAAAGTTGAAGTAAAATTCGATTTAGATCAAGCGCATAATCCACAAGGAATTTTCTTCAAAATTTCGAAAGATTCGAATAAATTGATTGAAGAATTCATGTTATTATGTAACAAAAAAGTTTCAGAATTCATTAGTTTAGATAAACATGGAAAAGAGAATGCGAACACTTATATTTATCGAGTTCACGATGATCCAAATCCAGATAAACTATTAGACTTAAAAAATTTTATTCGTCAATTTGGGTATGAATTAGAGATTGGAGATCGTAAAACAACTATCAATTCTATGAATAAGTTGTTAGCAGAAGTGAAAGGAAAACCAGAAGAAAATATGGTTGAAACTTTGGCAATGCGAACAATGGCGAAAGCAAAATATACAACAGAGAATATAGGACATTACGGTTTAGCGTTCGATTATTACACGCATTTTACATCGCCAATTCGTCGTTATCCAGATATGATGGCGCACCGATTGTTGCAAGATTATTTAGATGATAAAAAATCTCCTGCAGCAGCTGTTTACGAAGATAAAGCAAAACATTGTTCTTCTCGCGAAAAAATTGCTGCAGAAGCAGAAAGAGAGTCAATAAAATATATGCAAGTAAAATACATGGAGCAATTTGTTGGCGAAACTTTTGATGCTTTTATTACAGGTGTACAAGATTATGGAATCTTTGTTGAAATCCCAGAAACGCGTTGCGAAGGTTTGATTCGTTCTCGTGCTATGAAAGGTGATCATTTTGTTTTTGACGAAAAAAATCATGCTTTAATAGGTAAACGCACACGTGTTAAATATCAGTTAGGAAGTCCGGTTAGAATCAAAGTTTTAAATGCTGATTTAATCAAGAAGCAATTAGATTTTGAATTAGTTGATGCTTAAGTTTCATATTTTAGACTTATCTTGCAGACCTTAATTATGTTATGGAAATAATATTTTCGGCCATACTAATAGGTTTTTTGTTAAGTACAATTCTTATTGGACCTGTATTTTTCTTACTTATTGAAACCAGTTTGCGTAGAAGTTGGAAAACCGCTGTAGTCCTAGATTTAGGAGTTATTGCAGCTGATATTTTGTGTATTGCAGCAGCCTATTATGGAAGTAAAGATTTTACAGATTATGTGACCAATCATCCAAAGTTTTACCGCATTTATATCATTGCAGGTTTCTTTGTATTGATTTACGGAATTTTCATGTATTTCTCTAAACCAAAGCTACATATAGAAGGCGAAGCGGGATTTGTAAGCAACAATTATTTGAGAACGTTTATCAATGGATTTATTATGAATTTGTTGAATATAGGTGTCATTGTTTTTTGGTTTGTAATTGTCTCTTCAATTATGATTCAATATCCAAATCCAAGCGATTTTATGCTGTATATGGGCGTTGTTTTGACGACCTATTTTGTAATAGATTTGGGTAAAATATTTTTGGCAGGGAAGCTACAGAAACGTTTTACCGATCAAAAAGTATTTATGGTGCGAAAAGGAGTTGGTATTTGTCTTTTAGTCTTTGGATTAATCATTATCTTAAAAGGTTTCGGATTCTTTAAAGAAATCGATCAAAAGATAGAGAATCAGCTCATTAATCAAGAACAAACAAGTTAGAAATATAAACTCCCATCAAATTTTTTGATGGGATTTTTTACTTAACATAAAAGGTGTTATAAGATATTTCAACTCTAATGTAAAAAACTTCATTTTTAAATATTTCTTAAATTAAGTATTTAAATTTTTTTGTTTTTAAAAAATAATATTAATTTAGAAATATTATCAACAATATTTAAACTAAAAAAAAAATAAAGAAAATTTTATTTGCAAGTGTTTTCGCACTTATGGGGACTTTTGCTATGGCAAATCAAACATCTCTACAGTTTAAAACTGAATTTTTCGGTGGATGGTGTAATATTAAAGTATTCTATGCTGATGGATCACTTGCCGCAGAAACAATAGTATGGACTATAACAGAAGATGCATGTAAAAGAAAAGCACAAGAATATACGCAAGAGGTTGCAGATAGATTAGCAGGCGGAGAATAAATAAAAAAAGCTATTATTTAATAGCTTTTTTTATACACTTAATAATTATGAAAAAGAAGATAATTTTATTGTTATTGAATGTTTTATGTATAAATATTGTTTATAGTCAGAGTTATAAGCTAGAATACGAGTTTAGAAATTATATATCTATATTTAATAAAACGACTATATATAATACAACATTAGAATACAATGGAAAAACAAAAGAAAGTTTGTATACAGTAGAAAAGAAATTAAAAAATACAGACACTAATTCTATAGATGCGAATAACATTGTGTTAAATCAAAAGTCGTTAGATAATGATTTAATATATAGCAATCTAAAAGATTCTGTTGTAGTGATACAAGAACAAATAGATGTAGAAATGTTCTTATTTAAAGAAAAAATCCCTAAAATGAATTGGAAGATATGGGACGAAATAAAAACAGAAAATAATTTGAATATTAGGAAAGCCACTACATCTTTTAGAGGGAGAAATTATACTGTTTGGTTTACATTAGATATTCCAATTTCTGTTGGTCCATGGAAGTTTAATGGATTACCTGGAGCTATTGTTTCTATTGAAGAAGATAAAAAAAGATACTCATGGTTTTTAAAAAGCGCTACAAAAATTGAAGTTAGTAATATTAAAAATCCTTTATTAGATACTTCATATGAAATTAAAAACATTGAAGAATATCCAAAATTGAAATTTGAAACACCAGAAAGAATTAAAAATAAACTAAGAGAAATAGATAGTAACTTTAAATTTCCAAAAAAAGAAAGAGTTGATATAGAATTGATATTTGAGTGGGAAAAATAAAAAGTTCTATAATATAGGAATGATTAATTAGGTAGCATAAAATAATAAAGGTGAGTTTTAAAACTCACCTTTATTATTTTGGGGCATCATCTCTTAAGGCAATATCCAAAAAACTG
>NZ_DDBA01000043.1:0-28505 GCF_002333005.1 Empedobacter sp. UBA2044 | reverse complement strand
GAAAATTCAGGGGGATATCCAGACGCAATTTCTGGCTTAATAATAAAACAATATATCTTATGGTTAAAAGGCGATAAGACGTCATGGAAAAAATGGGAGGAAGAAAATCCTATTAAATAAAAAAATCGGGATTTACCCGATTTTAGATTTTGCAATTACTTTGCGGTACAATTCTTCATATTGCGGAAGAATATTCGTTTTATCAAATCGTATCGCTTGTTCTTTTGCTTGATAACTAAACTCTGCCAAACGCTTTTCGTCCTCTAAAATATAAATCGCTTTTTCTGCCATCATTTCGATATCTCCTACTGGGCAAACAAAACCAGTGACTCCGTTAATATTTACTTCTGGAATTCCGCCTGCATTGGACGAAATAACTGGAACACTTGCCGCCATAGCTTCAAGTGCTGCCAAACCAAAACTTTCTTGTTCGGATGGTAAAAGGAATAAATCTGCCGCTTTCAAAACATCATTCAAGTCACTTACCATTCCAAGACTTTTCACTTTATCTTGAATTCCAAAATCTTGAATCATTTGATCCGCCATATCCCATTCAGGACCTTCTCCAGCAATAATCAATTTCGATGGAATTTGTTTCTGGATCAAATTAAACGTTCCAATTACATCTTCAATACGTTTTACCTTTCTCAAGTTTGAAGTGTGCAAAATTACCTTCTCTTTTGGTTGCGCAAAATTATCACGACAACACACACATTTCTCTGGCAAATATTGATCATTATCAATAAAATTTGGCACAACTTCTATTTCATTTGTAATGTCAAATGCTTGTAAAGTATCTTGTTTCAAACTTTCGGAAACTGATGTTACAGCATCCGATTCGTTAATCGAAAATTCAACAGCCGTTTTATACACAGGATGTTTCCCTACCAACGTAATATCTGTTCCGTGCAACGTTGTTACAATTGGTAATTTATAACCCTTTCGAGCCAACATTTGTTTCGTAAAATACGCTGCATACGCATGCGGGATCGCATAATGTACATGAACCAAATCTAATTCGTAATGCAAAACTTTATCATACAAAATTGTACTCAACGCCAAATCGTAAGGCTGATATTGAAACAATGGATACGTTTCGACATGAATTCGATGAAAGTATATATTTGGTAATTTGATGTTTAATCTCGCAGGAACATTTGTGCTAAAAAAATGTACTTCATGACCTTTTTCCGCTAAATCCATTCCCAGTTCTGTTGCCACAATTCCACTCCCTCCGTAGGTTGGATAGCATACAATTCCTATTTTCATTCGCGATTTTTATTTAGACAAATTTAAGGTAAAATTGCTTCATAAATTACTTGTCGAATATTTTCTCGCACTTTTTTAATGGAAAGATAATTTGGCTCGACAGTTTCATTGACACGATTCGAAAGAAAAATATATACAATTTTATACTGAGGATCAGCCCAAACTATCGTTCCTGTAAAACCTGTATGACCAAAACTTTCGGATGATGGACCTATTTTAGACGTTGTTTGCATTTTATCAAATCCAGCTCCACGATGATTGCCTTTGAATTGTTGTTTGGTAAATTCCGCCACCGTTTCTGGCTTCAAATAAACCTCATCACCATATTCGCCTCCATTCAAATACATTTGCATCAATTTTGCCAAATCAATCGAGTTAGAGAATAAACCAGCATGACCAGCAATTCCGCCCATCATCGCAGCTCCTTGATCGTGTACAAAACCATGTACCAATTGATTTCTATAGGTTTTGTCGTATTCGGTTGGAATAATATCTTCTAAACTAAATTTTTCTTTTGGATTAAAAGTTGTGCGATACATTCCCAATGATTGATAAAATTTTTCTTGTGTCAATTGATTCAAATCTTTCCCAAAATCCTTTTCTAATTTCTTCTTGAAAATATAATAGCCTAAGTCTGAGTATTCGTATGATTTACGGCCTAAAGATGATTTATAAATATCTTCGTAAATCGTATCTTTAATAGAGTTGATAATATAAATGTTATCTGTAACTTTTATCTGATGTTCCTCATCTTGCTTTCTCGAATAGAAATCTAAATATAATCGCGCATTTTTTACATTGACAGTTTCATTGTAAAAACCAATCCATGGCTTAAGACCAGCTTGATGCGCTAATACTTCACGAACTTTTAAGGAAGATTTGTTCGAGTTTTTTGCATCATTATCAATTTCTCCAATTGTTTGCTCAAGGTTTAATTTTCCTTCGTTTACCTCCAGCATCAACAAAGGCAACGTCGCCGTCACCTTTGTTACAGAAGCGACATCATATAAATCTGTCCACTTCACTTTTTTTAAAGAATTTTTATCTTGAGTTCCAAAGCTTTTATCATACACGATTTTCCCGTCTTTTGCGACTAAAATTTGCATTCCAGGCGTGTAATGATTTGCAATTGCTTCTTCGGCAAGTTTATCTATTTCTAAGAGTTTTTTTTTCCTAAATTCACATTTTCAGGTGCAGTAAATCCTAAACGTTTGATGTGTTTTGTTACAATTCCTTGCCCTTCTTTCAAGTTTTGATTGATATCTACCGGAAATGTTCCATCTGCATCAATTGCTCCAAAAATAACTTGCGCAGCAGCTGCTTGCGCATCTTTTGTATTTTGATAATGAACTGTAACCGCATCTAAATTTGATAAATCAAGATCTTTCAAACCATAAGGACTTGTGAATAATGAGAAGATTTTCTTTTTATCTTTTGGTAATGCTTTCAAAATTGCTTTCGAGTTATCTGACAATTTATATGGTTTGTAAACCGTTTCATTCGATAAAAACGCTCCCGAAATAATCACATCATAATCATTCAATAAATTGATCTGATTTGGATTTGAAATCTTCACCAACTCAACATTTGTATATTTTTGTAAATGTCTCAAAAATTGATCATAATCTGTTTGTTCAAGGGGAACAAAAGCTATTTTTTGATTCAATTTTTTAATTGGTAAAAGTTTGTGTTCATTCTTTACAACTGTCGAAGCTTTCTCAAAAATTTTAGTTGTTAACGCTAAATTTTCAGGAGAATTTAAATCTTCTAAAACATTTGCAGAATTTAAAGTTTTTATTTCATTTAAACCTGTAATATATTTTGCCATCAAAATTTTCTTCACACTTTCTTCTAAACGTGCTTCAGAAATCTGACCTTTATTTATTGCATCAATAATTTTTTGTTTCCCAACGTGTACATTTTGCGAAAACAATAAAATATCATTTCCCGCTACAAATGCTCTATAATCTACATCACCAGCAGGAAACATTTTTGCTACACCATCCATATTCAACGCATCTGTAATCACAATTCCTTTGAATTGTAATTCTCCTTTCAAATAATCTGTAATAATATTTTTAGATAAAGTTGAAGGTATTTTTGGATCTGGTTCTAAAGCTGGAACATTTAGATGCGCCACCATAATTGACTGTACACCTTCATCAATCATTTTCTTGAAAGGTGCAATGTGATATTTCTCTAAATCTGCTTTATTATCTGGAATCAACGGCAAAACTTTGTGCGAATCTTGATCTGTATTTCCATGTCCAGGAAAATGTTTTGCAGACGATAATACGTTTTGCGCACGCATTCCATCCATATAAGCAATTCCTTTTTCTGCAACTCGATCTGGATTTGAACCAAAAGAACGATTCCCGATAATTGGGTTATTTGGATTAACATTGACATCAACTGAAGGTGAAAAATTAAACTGAACACCCATTCTGTTCGCTTGTATACCAATTTGTTTTCCAACTTGATACACCAACTTATTATTGCGTAGAGCACCAAGCGTCATATTCCAAGGAAAACGCTCCACTCCTTTCAAACGCATTGCCAATCCCCATTCTGCATCCATTCCAATTAACAATGGAATTTTAGAAATAGATTGAAATTTATTTGTCAACTCAATTTGATGAGCCGCTTGATCTTGCATAAAAATTAATCCTCCGATATGTTCTTCTTCAATTAATTTTTGAATATCATTTTCATGCACCACATCTCTATTTGTATAGGCTGCAACGATAAATAACTGACCTACTTTTTCTTCCAATGACATTGAATTATACTTCTCATTCACCCATTTCATCTGAATAGAATCTTTGTACAATGGCGAAACGTGTTGCGCTTTCGAAGCTATAGGTAAAATAATTGTTAAGAATACGTATGCGATTACTCTTTTCATTCCGGAATAAATTAATTTTGCTTGTTTTTTCTTTTTTAGAAACATTTTTTAAAGGCCAATCAAGTTAGGATTGGTAAATTTATAGTAAATTGTCAAATTAAATAAATTTATATGAGTATTTTCAGTGTTGTACAGGATAGCATGTTGAATCATCCTGGACTAATAACTGTTTTTGGAGTTGCAGTAATTATTATGTTACTACTTGATTTAGGTGTTTTTAATAAAAATGCACACGCGGTTTCGAACAAAGAAGCGCTTACTTGGACTATCGTTTGGATTTCCTTGGCGATGATTTTTAGTGGAGTGATTTATTTCGTTTTTAAAGAAGCAGATGGACATGCATTTGCCATCAATAAATTTTCGCAATTCCAGGCGGCGTATTGGATAGAAAAAGCCTTATCCGTAGATAATTTATTCGTCTTCATACTCGTTTTTGGATTCTTTAAAATTCCAAAAGAATATCAACATAAAGTCCTTTTTTGGGGAATTTTAGGTGCTCTTCTTTTTAGAGCAATCTTTATTTTTGCAGGTGTTGAATTAATTAAAATGACTTATTTACCATCTTTTTCTATTGGAGATTGGCACTTTAATCTTGGTGATGAAGCAACTCATGCAAATTTTGAAGCAAAACAATTCTTCCGTCCAAATGTCGTTTTAACACTGTTTGGTTTCTTCTTAATTGTCGCCGGAATCAAATCTTGGAAATCAAGTGATGATGATGAAAATCAAGATTTATCACAAAATTTTGGTGTTAAATTGGTACACAAATTCTTTAAAGTTACACCGAATTTTGATGGAGATAAATTCTTTTCTGTTCAAAACGGAATTAAAATGGCAACACCACTTTTCGTCGCTTTAATGGTAATTGAAGTAACTGATTTGGTTTTCGCTGTAGATAGTATTCCTGCTATATTCGCTGTTGCTCCAGACGATCCTTTTATTCTATATTCATCTAATATTTTTGCAATTTTAGGACTTCGTTCATTATATTTCTTGTTGGCAAATTCAATGGATAAATTCAATAAACTACATTACGGCTTAGCGATTATTTTAAGTTTTATCGGAATTAAAATGATTATTATGCCATTCTATCATTTCGAATCGACTATTTCATTGTCAATAATTGGTGGAGTTTTATTAATAACAATTATTTGGTCGTTAATTTCGAATAAATCAGAGGTTAAGGAATAGATTATTATCTTCATATAATGATAAACCCCAAGATTAAATTCAATCTTGGGGTTTATTTTATAATCATTATACCTTACGAAACAACTTCTATCAAACTACCTCTTTCTTCATCTTTTGTGATTTGCAAAGCAACTGGAATTCGATCTTTTAATTCGTCTACGTGAGAAATAATTCCGACAATTCGGTTTTCTTTTTGTAAACTCATCAACGTTTCAAACACGATATTTACCGCATCTGCGTCTTGCGTTCCAAAACCTTCATCAATAAAGAAGAAGTTCTTTTCCGACTTCGCATTTGTTTGCACACTTTCTGCCAAAGCCAAAGCCAAACTCAAAGAAACTTGGAAAGATTGTCCCCCAGAAAGCGTTTTCACACTACGTGAACGACCTTCGTTCAAATAATCTATAATCTCAAAATCATTGTTGTCATTCATTTGTAAACTTAATTGATTTCTCGTCATTCGATGAAATCTCACATTTGCGTTATCACATAATTGTTTCAAATAAATTAACGAAACATATTGCACAAATCCTGCTGAATTAAACAAATATCGCATCGTTTGTAAATTAGCCGCACGCTTTTTCAACTTTTCCAATTCAATTAACAAATCTTTCTTTTCTACAAAAGATTTATTCAATCGCTCAATTTCAGCTTTTATTTTAGTTACAACTTCAGTAGCTTCTTTCAATTGACTTGTCACAAAAATCAATTTTTCTTCTTGTATTTTATAAATCGTTTCATCAAAAGAAACTTCCGATAATTTTTGCTCTAATTCATGAATTAAATTTTTCAACGTTTCATACAAAATTCGAAAATCTTCCAACTCTTTTCTGATTTGAGAAACATTAAATTTCTGATTTAAAACAAATTGAACCTCTTCAATGTTTTGTATTTGATATTTTTCTAATGCTTTTTCTATTTGATTTTGATTAATAGCCAACTCTTCTTTTAACTCAATAAGTTGTTTTTCAACTAATTCAATTGAAGTTTTTTGAGAAGCTAATTTTGGATTCAATTGATTTAAACTTTCTGTAAATTGAATATAATCTTGTTCAATTTTTGTATTATTTAACTTTAAATCATTCAAATTTTGAAGCACATTTTCTGTTGTTTGATTTTGAAAATCTTCAAATTTCAAGACTTTCAAATTTGCTTGATTTTGCTTGATTTGAGAAGCTTTTTCAGCTTCTTCTAATCTAAATTTTTCTAAAGCATTTTTATATTTTTCAACAGATTCACGTTCTTTCTCTAAAGTTTCACGAAAAGTTTCAATCTCTTTATTTTTATCCGAAATTGTTTTGTCCAAAGCAACAGCTGCTTTCTTTTTTTCTTCAAATAATTCAACATTTTTCGAATCAAAATCTTTCCAAACAAACAAATTCAGATGATTTTCTTGTTCAATTTTCAGATCATTCAAAACTTGATTTTCTTGTGCAATTTGTTTTTCAATAAACTGTTTTTGATCAATCATTTTCTGAACTTCATTTTGTTTTTTCTGAAGCGATTTTAACTTTTCATCAATTTGATTTAATTCATTATTTACAACTTCAAATTTCGTGGAAATATCATCAATTTCAACAATATTCGGATGCTCTAAAGCGCCACAAAGCGGACAAGATTCACCTTCGTGTAAATTATGTGCAAAATGAACCAACTTTTGCTGAACTTCTAATTCATTTTTCTGTTTTTCAATTGATTTTTTAGTTGATTCAAGCTTTTCAAATTCAGAACTAAACCAATTTTCAAAACTTGAAATTTCAATATTATCTGTTTTGAATTGAGCTTCGAAAACATTAATTTGTTGCTTTTGCTCATCTATTTTAGTTTGTTGTTTCTGAATAGATTGTTGCAAATTTTGATTCTGAACAAACCAATTTCCAACCTCCATCAATGTTTGCGCATCTATTTTTGACTCAGCTAAAGTTTTGACTTCTTTTTCAGATAATTTGATTGAAGCTTCAATTTTCTGTTCATTTTTCTGAACCTCTTCAACTTCTTTCAAACCTTTTGCTGTTCTTACTTTTAACTTTTCTATCTCCTCTGAAAAAGTTAAAATTTGAACTATTAATTCTAAATCTGTTTCTTCTTTTCGTTTTATTGGTAAAGTTTCATAATCAGTTTTAATCGCTTCAATTTGGTTCGAAATTTCTTTGATTTGATTCTCGATTAAAGTCAGTTGTTTTTGTTGATTTTCAACTGAAATTGACTTTTCTTCAATCTGATTTGAAAGTTTTTTATGATTTTCTAAAAGTTGAGAAAACGCATTAAAAATCAATTCATAGCGCTCAATTTCAAGTTTTCGTTGATCCATTTCATTTTTCTGAACTGAAACTTTTTCAAAATCAATTTTCTTTTGTTTTAAAGTCTCAAAATCTGATTTCAACGCTTTTAAACGTTGAAATGATTCATTCATTTGATTATATTCTTCTTGAACTTGATTGGTAACTTTTGTTTGCTCAATCAAATTTTCTTCAAGCTCTTTTATTTTTTCTTCCGAAACTTCTTCAAATCCAGATAATTTCCCTTCTAGTTGATTCAAATTCGTTAAGTTTTGAGAATTTAAAGCTGCAACTTTATCTTGTAAATCATAACGATGAAGTCCAAAAATTTCCTTCATCATTTGTGTTCGATCTTTTGCACCCAACTCAATAAATTCCTTGAATTGCCCTTGCGGAATAATAATTGTTCGTTTGAAATTTTCGTAACTCAACCCAATTATTTCTTCTGCTTTCGAATGATTAAGCGGAATCCATTCATTGTCTTTTTGTTCATAAAAAACAACTATTGGCGATTTTACATCTTCAAAACGTTTCGAATTTCTTTTAAATTCACGTGTTGCTCTGAATAATTTTTGTTCAAAATTATAGAAATCAAACTCGATATATGCCAAATTCGATTTCAAATTCATCATATTGTAAGCACGCTTATCTTTGGAATTTAGACGTTCTGTTTCGCCATACAAAACGTACATAATCGCTTCCAAAATTGACGATTTTCCGGAACCTACATTCCCGAAAATTCCAAATAATCCTGCTTCTGTTAATTCAGAAAAGTCAATTGTTTGACGTTCTTGATACGAATAAAGTCCTTCTATGGTTAATTTTACTGGAATCATTATGAATTCAAAATTTCGTTAAACAAATCCTTTATTTCGTCGTTTGGTTCTTGATTTCCATTTTTCGATTTGAAATAATCTGCAAACAATTCCTTCATATCTTTTGTTTGATCTGCAAACATATACTCAACCATTTCAACCTCTTGATTTTTAACTTTCGGAATCAAATGAATAATTCCATCATGTGATTGATAAATCAATTTTCGTTCATCAGCTTTCAAAAAAGAATCACTTTCTAAAATCAATTCAACCAACGCATTTTGATTTTCATTCAACCATTCTACAGCTAAATTTATATCATCAAAAGTTTTTCGAATAAGCGGTTTTCCATGCTTTAATTCAATTTTATGATAAGAAATAGTTTTATTTGGTTCTGCTTCTATTACCGAAACATACTTGGTTTGACCAGCTTCGGAAAAACTATAACACAAAGGCGAAGAGCTGTACACAACAGGTTTTTCTTCTGTTCCGATGTTCTTAAAACCATGCAAATGTCCAAGCGCTGTATATTGAATTTGAGGCGGAATAGCTTCGGAAAAAATCATATCTGCATTTCCAATTTTAATCGGTTTTTCGCCTTCTGGTTCCTCTAAAATTTCAGCACCTTTTTGGTTCATATACAAATGTGCTATCAATAAATTAACACCATTTTCGTCACAATATTCATCCGCAATATTTTTCCAATTTGTCGCTAAAACTTCATTCAATGCATCTTCTTTATTCTCTCCAAAATATTGTTTCAAACGAATTTCGTTTGCATAAGGCGTATGAATAATTCGAATCGGGTAATCGAAAGAATTTAATTTCAATTCAATCATTCCTTCTACAGATTTTAAAATTTTGAAATCATTTAATTCAAATTCCTGAATTTTTGCATTTGGATAACCAATCAAAATAATTCCACATTCGCGTGCCAACGGATCTGGCGCATCAATCAAACTTGGAGAATCGTGATTACCAGAAATCGCTACAACAGGACGTTTTCCGTTATTCGAAAGTCTTTTTAATGTTTTATAAAATAATTCTACAGCTTCCACACTTGGATTAAAATTATCAAATAAATCGCCCGCAATAAGTACCAAATCGACTTGTTGTTGATCTGCAATTTCGATAATCTCGTTCATCACTAAAATTTGTTCTTCTAATCGCGAAAAACTATCCAATTTTTTGCCCAAGTGCCAATCGGCTGTATGTAGAATTTTTATCATTATTCTTCCGTTTCTGGTTTATTTTTATCATTAAATCGTTGATTGATTGCTTTTAATCGAGCTTTGCGTTCAGCTTCGGCTTCTTGCGCTTTACGTTTCTTTTGATCTAACTTTTTCTTATGCGCTTTTTTATTTGCATCTGTATTTCTACTCATTTCTATTTGGTTTAAAATTAATTTTTCTCCACGCCAAATGATGTCGCAAAGTTAGATTAAATGATAAAGAATTGTAAATCTTTTGTCCAACTAAATTGAAATTATTAACTTGGCTAGAAAGTAATCGAATTTATTAATTTTAAAACATTTATAATGGGAAAAGGCGATAAAAAATCGAGAAGAGGAAAAATTGTGAATGGCTCTTATGGTGTAAAACGTCCGAGACATAAGTATTATTATGAGGAAGATGTTGTTGAAGAAAAACCAACCAAAAAAGCTAAAAAGTAATTTTTTGAAGCTGAAAATCAGGATTGATTTTCAGCTTTTTTATTTTATTCAACTCAACAATAATTTATCCAATGATGAGAATAAAATCTACAATTTAAGCCATTAAATATTGAGTTTATTTGTGCTATCAAAAAATAAAACATGAATATTTTTAAAAAGAATTACAACAAGCATTTTTGTATTATTGGTTGGATTAACACTTTTTAGTTGTAACAATGATGATGATTCAGGAATTACAGAGCAATTAACGCCAAGCGAAATTTTATCCTTTACTTCTTGGGAAACAACTAATGCTTTGAACAATAAAGGACAAAATGTAGCCTTAACAGACACTAATGTTTCTAATTTTGTAGGTTATACCTATTTCAAAAAAGATGATACATTTACTATGTTCAATTTAGATGATACGCCAAAAATGAAAGGAGATTGGTCTGTTTCTGAAGAAGGAAAAACAAGAACAATCGTTGCTAAAAATGATGCAGTAGAAGTTTTGTTTACACGAATTGTTGACATTACAGTTTTAACAAAACAAGAATTTACTTACAGAATTTATCCGTCTAATGATGATAAATCTGTTTATTTCTATATCGTACATACGCCTAAAGCTCACAAAGAGCCAACAAAATAGTGTCACATCAATATCATCCAAATATTTAAATTTAAAAAGCTAAGCGTCAATTGACACTTAGCTTTTTTTGTTATTATTTCACAAATTTATATTCAACATTATTCCAAAAAACATAAGCTCCTTCTTGTTTTAAACTTTCAGGCTTATCTATAATTCTTGGAAAAATATTGTCTTTTGTAATTTTTCCAAAAGAAGAACTTTTACCAGAAGCAGAACTTCCATTTTCAGGATCTACAACAGCATAAGACTCAAAATGTTTGAACAAATAAAATGAATTTGTTGTTTTATCAATTCGACCCAACAATATTTTTCTTGAACCGTCAGTAGCATACAGATTATTTTCTTCTATAGTTGATTTAAATTTAGACGTTTTCAATTCTTCATTGATTATAATCGAATCTTTTTTCAATTCAATAGATTTGACAGAAGGATCTTCGTAAAGCGTCCACGTTTTCTTGAAAAAAGCTTCTGCTTCTACCGGATAATCTTTTCCGTTTATTCCTTTGTAATAGTATGCATCTAAAATTGAAACATTTTTATCGAATTTGAAAATTTCAGTTTCCGTTGGTTGAGGATTCGTAGGCTGTTCTTTGACTGGAGTTGTCACTTCGTCTTCTTGACAAGAAAAGATTACAAAAGCAGCAAAAAAAGGTAATAACTTTTTCATGTATGATTATTATTTATACTAAACAACCTCAAATCTATTCAAAAAGTATAAAATCTATGTTAAATATTCTTTGTTTCAAGCCAATTCTAACAAAAGTCATTAAATACAAAATCAACAACCTCATTATATTTACAGAAACAAAAACAACATGAAAGCAATTTTATTTGCCTTATTTCTATTATTGAATACTACAATTTTTGCTCAATCTCTTGAAATAAAATCGCCGAATAAACTTCCTAAAAATGATCAACGTACAAAGATATTTTTGGGCGGAACAATTGATATGAGAAATTCTGAAGATTGGCAAGCGAAGGTTTCAAAAGAATTGAAAAATGAAAAAGTCATCTTGCTAAATCCTCGTCGTGATGATTGGAATACCGCTTGGAAGCCTGTGAAAGAAGAGCCCGAATTTCGCAAACAAGTGGAATGGGAGTTGAATGCATTAGAAAATGCAGACTATATTATTATGTTTTTTGGAAAAGATTCTAAAAGTCCGATTAGTTTGTTAGAAATGGGATTGTATGCAAAAAGTGGAAAACTTTTGGTGATTTGTCCAGATGGTTTTTGGCGAAAAGGAAATGTTGATATTACGGCAGAAAAATATGGTGTAAAACAATTTGATTCGATAGAAAATGTGTTAGATTATTTAAAAAATATTCTAAAATAATTAATTATAAGAGAGAGAATTAAGTTTTGAATCGAAAGGTTTAACATATAATTTTATTTCTCAAAATCTTATTTTAAAAATTTATGTTTTAGCTTTGAAACCGCTTTAATAGTAAGTTTTACAGATTATGAAACATAATGATTTGGAAATTAATCGGTTGATTGAACGATTAGAATCTTTAGGAATTTTGGTCGAAAAAATCGAGAGTTCTGGTTTTGGTAGCATGTTAAATTTTGAAATGATTTATCAACTTCCTGAACAAAATATTTCTAACGCTATCAATTTTAGACGTTTTGATATACAAGATGTTTATCTTTATTTCAAAGAGGCTGTTAATCAAAAAGGAGATTTACTTTTTATAGAATAAACGAAAAATGCTCAAGAATTTGAGCATTTTTTTATTTCAATTTTTGTAAGTCATTAACTGTATAAAACTTCATATCATTATTCTTCACAAACTTGCAAATCTCTTCTAAGGTTTTAAATTCAGTTTCATAATTATTAATTGCTTTTGCAACTGTTTTATGCGCGTAAAAAATGACTATCTTATTGTTATCCTTTGCATATTGCAACAACGAAATATAATAAGGCACATTAAAATGCTCGTAACTATTATCGATTCCTAAACCAAAAAATAACGGTTTATTTTGATAATAACAGTTCTGAAAATTAGGCGCTTCGTTTCCATAAGTTGTTCCTCTTAAGGTTTTAAAATGATTGAAAAGTAATTGACCCGATTCTACACTTCGATCGCCATAAGGATAAGAAAAATCGGTTACATCAAAACCTTTGTTTTTCATCAAACTTAGCATTGGAGCGATTTCTTTTTCAATAAATTCTTTTCCTCCAAATTCTTTTATATACTTTGTTGTATATACATGAATTAAACCATCCGCAGCAATCTCATTTCCGTTTTGTTGCAGATAAGTTAACTCACGAATTTGACTCTCCGAAAGCTTATCAAAATGCGTTACATAAAACGTTCCTTTCCAATTGTATTGTTTCAATTTTAAATTCGCATTGAACCATTCGTCCACATAATCATCATCAAATGTAAGCACCACTCCTCCTCTATTTGTAGATTTTTTTGTTTCTTTTATCGCATCTTATTCGTGTGTACAGCTATTCAACACAAAAATTGAAATCAGACAAACAAAATAATAGTTGAGTTTTAGCATTCTTTATCAGTAAGTTTTAGTAGTTAAATATATCGAAAAAGCAACTATTAAAATCAGAAATTTTTAAAATTAAGCAAATTTTAATTTTAGATGATTTTGAAGTTTTAAAAAAAAACCACTCAAAATTGAGTGGTTTAGAAAATACTATATTGTAATTTATATCTGCTGATACATAAAGTTTTCACCTAGATAAACGCGACGAACATCTTCATCATTTGCTAATTCTTCTGGCGAACCTTCTTTCAAGATTTTACCTTCGAACATAATATATGTTTTATCGGTAATTGCAAGCGTTTGCGATACATTATGATCGGTAATTAAGATTCCGATATTTTTATCTTTTAACGAACGTACAATTTTCTGAATATCCTCAACCGCAATAGGGTCAACTCCAGCAAAAGGCTCATCTAATAAAATAAAATTAGGTTCTGTTGCCAAACAACGTGCTATTTCGCAACGACGACGCTCACCTCCAGAAAGTAAATCACCACGATTTTTACGAACATGCTCTAACGAGAACTCTTCAATCAAAGCATCTGTGCGCATTTGTTGCTCTTTTTTGGAATGTTTCGTGAATTGTAAAACTGATTTGATATTATCTTCTACAGAAAGTTTACGAAAAACAGAGGCTTCTTGCGCCAAATATCCAATACCTTTTTGCGCGCGTTTGTACATCGCATCGTTTGTGATATCTTGTTTATCCAAAAAAACTTTTCCTTGCGTAGCCTTTACCAAACCAACAATCATGTAGAAAGAAGTCGTTTTACCAGCACCATTTGGTCCTAATAATCCAATAATTTCTCCTTGTTCTACTTGAAAAGACACATTTTTTACGACATGTTTTTTACCGTAATCTTTTACTAAATTCTGACCTTTTAATACAATTCCCATATCGCTTCAAAGATAGGATTTTTGTTATTTAATCGAGTTAATAATATCATATTTTGTGATGATATGATATTTTCCGTTTTCTAATTCTATTAAAACAGCTTGATTATCCTTTGTAATTAACTTCGAAACTTCTTCGATAGATGTTCCTGCTTTTACGACTGGATATGGTTTTCCCATTATTTCGTGAACAGGTTTTTCAGCAACATTTCTATCTTCTAAAAATGCTTGAAACAAATCTGATTCATCCAAAGAACCAACAATTCCATTCACGTCCATTACTGGAATTTGAGAAATTTTGAAACGACGCATACGATCAATTGCATGAGAAGCCAATTCCTCTGTACGAACCGTAACCAAAGGTTTATCAACATGTTCTTTGATTAAATCGACAGCTGTTTTGATTTCTTCGTCCAAATATCCTCTGTCACGCATCCAATCATCGTTAAAGATTTTTCCTACATAACGAGAACCTGAATCGTGGAATAAAACTACTACAACATCATCTGGTCCGAATTCGTCCTTCATTTGCAACAATCCTTTGATCGCTGATCCCGAAGACATTCCAACAAACAAACCTTCTTCTAAAGCTAAACGACGCGTATAAACCGCTGCATCTTTATCAGTCACTTTTGTAAATCCATCAATAATATCAAAATCTACGTTTTCTGGTAAAATATCTTCACCAATTCCTTCTGTTACATAAGAATACACTTCATTTTCGTCGAAGATTCCTGTTTCTTTATATTTTTTGAAAACTGATCCATACGTATCAACTCCCCAAATTTTAATATTAGGATTTTTTTCTTTCAAGTATTTCCCAACTCCTGAAATTGTTCCTCCAGTTCCAACACCAACAATAAAATGCGTTACTTTTCCTTCTGTTTGTTCCCAAATTTCTGGTCCAGTTTGCTCATAATTCGCAATTGCATTTGATGGATTATCATACTGATTGACATACCAACCATTCGGTGTTTCTTGAGCCAAACGTTTAGAAACTGAATAATAAGAACGTGGATCATCTGGCTCAACATCCGTAGGACAAACCACAACTTTTGCACCAACAGCGCGCAAAATATCCATTTTCTCTTTCGATTGTTTGTCTGTAATCACACAAATTAATTTGTAACCTTTGATCACAGCAGCCAAAGCCAATCCCATTCCTGTGTTACCAGAAGTACCTTCGATAATTGTACCTCCTGGAACTAAACGACCATCTTTTTCGGCATCTTCAACCATTTTTAACGCCATACGATCTTTACAAGAATGACCAGGGTTAAAATATTCAACTTTTGCTAAAACTGTACATGGTAAATCCTTTGTAATCTTATTAATTTTAACCAAAGGTGTATTCCCAATCGTTTCTAATATATTGTTTGCGAATTTCATTTTTTTCTAACTTTTAAATTAAAACATTAAATTTTATCTAAAATTAATAGCTTTTGCAGGTGTAATTTTAGATATCATATACGAAGGCAAAAGTAATACAATTGCACAAACTAATAACGCTCCTGCATTTAATAAAACAATTGTGCCAAAGTCTAAATAGACTGGAGCTGTTGATAAATAATAGTTTTCTGCTGGAAGTTTTATAATTCCGAAATATTTCTGAATGAATAATAATCCAAGTCCAATTACATTTCCAGCAATTAATCCTGGTAACATGATAAATAATGCGTAATTGATGAATAATTTTCGGATTCGCCAATTTGTCGCACCAAATGCTTTTAAAATTCCGATTGAATGTGTTCGTTCTAAAATTAATATCAATAAAACCATCACCATATTAATCACCACCACAAAAAGCATGATAAAAAGAATAATGACAATATTTTTGTCGAAAATCGAAATCCAATCATTAATCTGAGCAAAAGATGCTGTTGCTGATTCTGCATACAAATTATATGGAATATTTTCTTGCACACGCTTTGCAACTGGATCAATATTTTCGACATCATTTACAAATAGTTCGAAACCACCAACAGTTGTCGAATCCCAACGATTAAGGCGTTGCACATGCTTGATATCACCAAACATAATTTGATCGTCAAAATTTTTGATATCAGTTTTGAACAATCCAGAAATGGTAAATCGACGATAAATAGGCTTTGTATCTTCTTGAATAAAATACATCACAAACGAACTATCAACATCCAATTTCATTTCGTCCGCAATCTTTTTAGATAATAAAACCTCATCCATTATCGAATCTTTATTGATTCGAGGAAAATGTCCTTTTACCATAAATTTTTCGAAACGAACCGAATCATAATCTGTTCCAACTCCTTTGAACACCACACCACTAAAGTTTTCATCCGTTCGGATAACACCACTTTTATTGGCAATTGCTTGTACATGTTCTATTTCTGGAATCGATTTAAACTTTGGATAAAAAGCTTGATGAAGTGATAATGAATCGGAATTTAATGACGTATTACTATTATAGTTTCTAATCGTAATATGACCATTAAAATCGGCCAATTTTTCTTTGATTGCCATTCTTGCTCCAACACCAGTCGAAATTGTCACCAAAGAAACAATCAACCCTAATGCTACCGCAATTTGACCTACTCGAATAATAATACTCGATAAGTTATTTTTAGTATTTTTACCAAGCGCAATTTTTTTTGAAAACCACCAAGAAAAACTCAAATTATATATTTTTTATAAGATTAAAACTAACTTTAGGCTTTAAATTCGTCTAAATTCAAATGATTCAAAACGAAATGAAAAACTTTGTCAAATATACATCAATTGGTTTACTTAGTTCAGTTATTTTTTTCGGCTTTTCTACTCCAATTTTAGCTCAAAATAATACATCAAAAACGATAGATAATCATTCAACTATTCTTGTTGGAGCAGAAAATACAACGCAATATCTTTCGAAACTAAAAGGTAAAAAAGTTGGTTTAATTTCAAATCAAACAGGAATTGCTACAATTAATGGAACAACGATGCATACAGTTGATTTGTTGTTAAAAAACAACATAAATGTTATAAAATTATATTCTCCTGAACATGGTTTTCGTGGTGATGCTGATGCTGGAGCGAAAGTAAAATCTGGTGTTGATTCTAAAACAGGCTTGCCGATTGTTTCGCTTTATGGCGACAATAAAAAACCAAAAGCAAATCAAATTTCGGATGTTGATGTTTTGATTTTTGACATGCAAGATGTTGGTGCTCGTTTCTATACTTATATTTCCACTTTGCATTATGTAATGGAGGCTGCAGCTGAGAATGGTAAAAAAGTAATTGTATTGGACAGACCAAATCCGAACGGACATTATGTAGACGGACCAGTGATGAAAAATGAATATAAATCGTTTGTTGGTATGCACAATGTTCCGATTGTTTATGGAATGACGATTGGCGAATATGCACAAATGATAAACGGTGAAGGTTGGCTAGCAAATGGTGTAAAAGCAGATTTGGAAATTATTCCACTTATCAATTATACCCATCAATCCAAGTATAATTTACCAGTAAAACCATCACCAAATTTACCAAATGCTCATGCGATCAATTTGTATCCAAGTACATGTTTGTTTGAAGGAACAAACGTCAACGAAGGTCGTGGAACAGATATTCAGTTTCAAGTTTATGGTTCACCATTCCTAAAAAATATGCCTTATCAATATACGCCAACTTCAAAACCTGGTGCAACAAGTCCAAAATTCAAAGATGAAGTTTGTTACGGTGAAGATTTATCGAATGTTCCGTATCAATCTGCCATCAATTTAAAATGGCTTATTAATGCGTATAAAAACAATACGAAACAACCTTTTTGGACGATGAATGGTAAAAAGTTGTGGATTGATCAACTTTCTGGAACTGATGAATTGCGCAAACAAATAGAAGCAGGTTTATCAGAAGAAGAAATAAAAGCAACTTGGCAAAAAGATTTGGAAGCTTTCAAGAAAATAAGAACAAAATATTTGATTTATAAGGATTAAATTAATGCAAGTTAAAAGAAGCGTTCTTCAGAAGCTGTCTACAAATGAATTAAATTCTTATATCAAAGATGATTCTAGATTTGTTCCTGAAGCAATAAAAATAGCTTTCGAAATTTTAAAAAATGAACGAAATGTTCAGTTTTCTGAAATTGAAACAACTCGAATTAAAAATTTAATTTCATCTAAAATTATTTATCATGAAAAAGAAAAAAAGAAAAATTCTTTCGAACCAAATTTAGTTGAAGACATTGAGGAGAATAATGAAGTTCCAAAACTTCATACTAAAACTGAAATTGTTTTTCATTCAAGCGTATTTTTTTCTTTTATTGGAGCTGTATTATTCTATAAAAATCTAAAAAAAATTAAAGACATTATGCTCTTTCATTATGTCATTTTAGTTCTTTTTAGCCTTTTAATGTTAGTTTTTGATTATTATTTGTACGAATATATAGTTAATCATCAAGAAGAATTATCACATATTAAATACAAACGTTTTGGTAATTTCGGGATATTTATAACAATTCGTGGAATAGCAAATTTCATTCTTATTAGTTTAATATGGAATTACTTTTTTGGAAAAGATTTTAAGTATAGGGAATTAAAATAATTAAAAACGGAAGCCAAATTTGACTTCCGTTTTATATGTTTTAGAATGATTATTTTTCTCCTACAACAGCAGAAATAGATTCGCCTAATTCTTTTACTTTTTCATATAATTTTGTTGAACCTTTTTCAAATTCAATTGTAATTTTTCCTTCTCTTGCTTTTATTTCTAAGGAATCTCCTTCTCTCCAAACGTAATTTTTTCCTTCAGTCACTGGTTTTCCAAATACTTTTCCGATTTCTTTGATTGCATTTGCCGACTTTGGTTTATCAAAAATTGCTGAGTATGAATATACTTCGTTGCTATCACTCACACTAACTGAAACATTAGAATGAGTTGTTGAACTTGAATTTTTGCTAACTGATTGTGATTTAGCTGTTTGTCCGTTACAAGCAAAAGCTATTAAAGTTATTGCGATAAATAATGTCTTTTTCATATTTTTATTTTTTTATAAAATTCTGAAAAAGATTAATTTGCATTGGTTAATGAACGGTTAACGAAGCGTTAACACAAAACGAGCTACAAAATAATTGTAGCTCGTTTTTAAGTATTAAATTTATTTATATTTTTTGTCGCAAGAATTTTATCTCCAAGATTTTTAATTTTATCTACAATTTCTTGATTATCTGTACTTTTTTGAATCTCCATTTTAAGTGAATTATCATTCAAAATAATTTCAAAACTTCCTCGTCCAGTCCAGATATAACCAGATTCTTCCAAAATTCCTTCACCAAATTCTTTCTCGATTGTTTTCTTTATAATCTCTTTTTTATCCGAATTAAAAGTTCCTTTCATCGAGTAATAAGACTCCGTATTATTCGCTCTCAATTGTGCAAAAACTGCAAACGTTAATAACATTAAGAACAAGCTTAAATATTTTTTCATTTAAGGTCTATTATTTAAGATAAATATATGAAATTTTTCAGCAAAAAACATTTTATAATTCGTTTAATATTTCAATAGTTAAGAATTCTCCAGTCATCGAATCAAAAGAAAATAAACAGTTTAGACGACTATAATCATTTGCCAAACGATTTGGATCATTATTAATAATTCTTTGATAATCATTATTTTTACGAATCTGAGTTTCATCAACATTTCTATTCAAATCAAAAATATTTTGACCTTCATAAACCTTACAAATTGGATTTGGAGAAAGATAAAATTTAATCGAAACAATCATTTCATCAACAATTTTCACCGAAATACCTTTTTCTTTGTACAACACAATTTTTCCTTGAGGAATATTTTGCTCTGAAATGTCAGATTCAAATTCATTTTGAAATGATTGAAATAATTCGTCATTCACCGATTTTCCGATCAAAGAAAAATACTGATTTGGATTGGCTTGAAATAAGTTTGTCATATTTTATAGAATTGATTTCATAAAAAAACCTTTCCAAAAATAGAAAGGTTTTGATTAATTATTGATTTAAAAATCTTAGTTTTCTTTCAAATAAACTCCATCAGCCTCAAAATTATATTGCAACTGAGGTTTTGTAATTTTCGCAATTTCTTCTTTCGATTGTCCTGCATCTTCTGCATAATGGCGCAATTTCTCAACAGAAATTTCACTAACAAAAGCTTTTCCGTGCACGACAACATTCGCTTTTTCACCATCTAAAGGCATAAAAAATCCATAATCTTTGAAACGTACAAATGATTGTTCTTCGCCTTTTCCAAGATCAACTTTCATCCAACAACCTTTCTTTTTGCAAACAGATTCTATCGTCGAAATAAACTGAACATTTTCCAAAGAATCACCACTTTTCATGTTATCATATAACTTCCCAAGCTCGTTTTTCGTCAATGTATTTTTGATATCAAACGATTCTCCATACACTTGATATGCGTATAAATCTTCTATTTTAGCCGTTCCGTTATCTAAAATTTTTGATTGAGATTTAGAAGCTTTTTCAGTTTTAACCTTGTTTTCTTTTTTCGTTTGAGCATTAGTTGTCAACGCAAAAGATGTTAAGGCACAAAAAGTTAATATATATTTTTTCATGTTAATCTTATTTAGTTCAAATTTAAATAATTATTCATCAATAATTTAATATTTGGATAAGAATTTTCTAATAACTCAGGAATTTCATTCTCTTTTTTCCATTCAACCGACTCAATTCCTTCTTCAGTTTGTGGCAAAGGCAATTCAACACCGTCATAAAAAACTTCGAACCAAAATGTTTCTTTGATAATATATTCTCTCAAAAAATAAATGTGAAAAGTTGGCATCAAAAATCGTTTCAACTCCAAATTTGTCAAACTACATTCTTCTTCAATTTCTCGAATTGCAGATTCTTCTCTCGATTCTCCTTTCTCCATTTTACCTTTTGGCAAATCCCATTTCCCAAGTCTGAAAATGAACAAATAATCGTCTTGCGGATTACGAACAATTCCGCCCGCGGCTTGAATATGTTTGTAATATTTTAAGAATTTCGTCCAAACAACATCAATATCTTCACTAAAAATATTGACTAAAGCGGCTGCTTTTGATGATAATAAATGAAAAGATTCATCAAATTGAGCTTCATTTTGAAACAAAATATTTTTTGCTTCTGGATTAGATTGGTTGCTGAAAGTTAACAAACTTTCATTAAAAAAAACTTTGTACATTTGAACGATTTGTTACAAATTTATAAAAAACTCACAAGGATATGAAGGTAAATACAAATAAAGTCCGTTTTGCAAAAAATCAACAAGAAGCATACACTTTTTTGTTGGATATGAAGAATTATGAGCAATTGATGCCAGAGGACACAAAATCGTTTGAAATTCACGAATCTGGAAAAGGATTTACAGTTGGTGTTGGTGCTTTACCAAAGGTTGGAATGCGTTTGAAAGAGACAGTTGAGCCATCGAAAATTGTTTTCGAATCTCCTGCACCTGCTTTTGAATATACTTTGACAATTTCTATTGATGCAGTTGACGATAATTCATCTGATGTTACGTTAGATTTTGATGGAAATTTCAATATGATGATCGAAATGATGGCAAAAAAACCATTGACATCTTTCATTGAAACTATTGCAGAAAATTTAGGAAAAATAGGGTAAAACCATTTTTTCGGTAAATAAAATTTCTAAAACTGTTAAATAAACTTTATATTTTAAAGTTATTTAGCAGTTTTTTTATCTAAATTATTTTTTATGAAACACTTTTACTCAAAAATAATTCTCCTACTCTTTTTTACTTTTACACTAAATAGTTTTTTATTTGGTCAATATATTCAGGTAGATACATCTTTACCGAAAGAAGAATTAATTGATAAATTTATTGGAACAAACACAGGTTGTATTACTATTTCCAATATTAATATTTCTGGCTACAATAGAGCTTATGATGAAATAAGCTATGGTTATTTTACAAAAGGAACTAGTAGTTTTGATCTTTCTGAAGGAATTATTTTATCTACAGGGAAAGCAAAAGATGCTGAAGGTCCAAATTCATCTTTGCAAGATTTTTGGGGAAGTAATTGGGGAGGAGATCAAGATTTGATTGATATTTTGATAAAATCTAATTTACCTCATGATTATATTTTAAATGCAACTTATCTTGAATTTGATTTTATATCAAATCTAACAACAGATCAGATTAGTTTCGAATATATGTTTCTTTCAGAAGAATATCAATCAAGTAATTGCCAATACTCTGATGCTTTTGCCTTCTTAATCAAAAAAGCAGATAATTCTGAACCTTATCAAAATATTGCATTAGTTCCAAATACAACCATTCCTGTAACTTCATTAACCATAAATGGCGCAAGAGATTGTCCTCGAAACATATCGTATTTTGGAAGTTTTAATTCTGCAAATAATCCAACGAATTTCAATGGACAAACAAAAGTTTTGAAAACAAATGCGCAAATAGAAGCTGGTACAAAATATCATATCAAATTGGTAATTGCTGATCATGGAGATTCAAAAGGTCGTTATGATTCTGCTGTTTTCTTGAAAGCTGGAAGTTTTATAGGTTCAAAAAGTTTAGGTTCTGATGTTGTATTATGTCCTGGAACATCTGAAACAATAGATGCGACAACGACAAATGCTACAACCTATAAATGGTACAAAGATGGTGTGGAAATTAGTGGTGAAACAAATGCAACATTAGTGGTAGATGAAACAGGTTATTACGAAGTAGAAATCACATTGAATACTGGTTGTTCTTTGAAAGGTCACATTAATGTTTCTGTACAAGAAGAACCTCAAATATATCAAGATCGTTTTTCTATTTGTGATGATGATTTAGATGGAAAAACACAAATAAATTTAGACGAATATACTGATCGAATTGTAGAAGATTATTATTCTGCTCATCAAGTGAAATATTTTGAAACGGAACAAGATGCTAAAGATAATATTCCTGCTGAAATAACGAATTTCGAATTAAATGAAATTCAGACATCTAAAGAAGTTTGGATTCGTGTCCAAATCGGAACTTGTAAGCCTGTTATTAAAGAAATTACTTTTACATTAAATCATTTAAGTGTTGCAAACGTAATTCCTCCAATAGAAATTTGTGATGAGAATTTAAGCAATGATGAAGAAATTGTTTTATCCGATTATGTTGATGACTTGGTTACAAATCTTGAAGGCTCACCGACATATTACTTAAATGAAATTGATGCTAAAAATAAAAAAAATAATATCAACACAACACAAATTATAAATTCAGATCAAACATTTTGGGTAAGATTTAAACAAAATGGATTATGCGAAAACGTTGCTCCATTGCATTTTATTTTCAAACAATCTGGAAAATCATCAACCTTAAAAGATCTTACAATTTGCAAAGGAACAACAACGACTTTAGACGCAGGTCCAGGATTTAAAACTTACGAATGGTTACATAATGGCGACAAAAATCAATCAATTACAAATGTTCCTGTTGGAACTTATTATGTGAAATTAGGATTGAATGGTTGTTTTTATACACAAGAAGTAAAAGTTATTGAAGCCGAAGATCCAACTATTCAATCTATCGAAATTCAAGGTTCTACGGTGACCATAAAAGTCACTGGATCTACGCTTCCATATCTGTATTCATTGGATAACGGCACTTTTCAATCTTCCAATATCTTCACAAACGTAACTTTAGGAACTCATACAATTTCTGTGAAATCTGCAGCTAATTGTTCGCCTATTTCGAAAGAATTTTCGCTGATTAAACTAATCAATTTTATTTCTCCAAATGGTGATGGTAAAAATGATGTGTTGGATTATTCGCAATTAAAAAGTAAAATCAATCCGAAATTTATCATTTATAATCGAAAAGGAAAATTATTATTTACTGGTTCGGAAGCAAACAATTATACATGGGATGGAAAACTGAATGGAAAAGCGCTACCTTCCGATAGTTATTGGTATATTATCGAATGGACTGAACCAAATTCAACTCAAACTCAAAAATTTGAAGATTGGATTTTATTAAAAAGTACTTATTAATGAATAATTGGATAAATTTTCCTAAAAAGGATTTGATGCTCGAAATTTATTTTTCTGAACAAAATATGGAGGACAAAACTTTATTATTTTGGAATCAAATTAAAATTTCTCCTGAAATATGGAAATGTGATGATGTTATTGAGGATAATTTTTGGGTAGTTGCTGTATACGAAAATTATTTGATTTGGTACAATGATATTGAAGAAGGTTTTAATGTTTCAAGATTCAAAATTAAAGGTGAAATAGTAGAATATAACGCTTCTAAAGATGAATTAAATTTCGCAATTGAAGCGCTTAAAAATAAAATCGAATCTATTTAAAACAAAAAACCAGAAGATTAACTTCTGGTTTTATTGTGATATATAATTTCAAATGATTAGCTCATTGATTTTTCGAAGCGTTTACGATCTACTTCTTTTAAGTGAATTTTACGTAAACGGATGAAATTTGGAGTTACCTCGATACATTCATCAGCTTGGATATATTCCATACATTCTTCCAAAGTCATTTCTGTTTTTGGAGCGATAGAAGATGAATCATCTTTACCAGCTGCACGGATATTGTTTAATTTTTTAGCTTCAACAACATTTACTACTAAATCATTGTTACGAGAATGCTCTCCGATAATCATTCCTTCGTAAACTTCTTCACCTGGCTCGATAAAGAATTTTCCACGATCTTGTAATTTATCAATAGAATAAGGAGTTGATGTACCTTGATCTTTCGAAATAATTACACCTGCAGAACGACCAGCGATTGCTCCTTTGAATGGTTTATATTCTAAGAAAGTGTGTGCCATTACAGCTTCACCAGCAGTAGAAGTTAACATTTGAGAACGTAATCCGATTAATCCACGAGATGGAATTTCGAATTCTAAGTGTTGCATTCCTTCTTTCGCCTCCATAACTAATAAATCACCCTTACGTTGAGTTACTAAGTCGATTGCTTTAGAAGAATAATCATCTGGAACATCAATTACTAATGTTTCATATGGTTCACATTTTACACCATCAATATCTTTTAAGATTACTTGTGGTTGTCCAACTGTTAACTCATAACCTTCGCGACGCATCGTTTCGATTAATACAGATAAGTGCATGATACCACGTCCGTAAACTAATTGTGTATTAGAATCTTCTGTTGGTTCTACACGTAAAGCTAAGTTACGCTCTAACTCATCTTCTAAACGTTCTACTAAGTGACGAGAAGTAACAAATTTACCATCTTTACCAAAGAATGGAGAGTTGTTAATTCCGAAAGACATATTCATTGTAGGCTCATCGATATGCATAACTGGTAATGCTTCTGGATTTTCTGGATCTGCAATTGTATCTCCAATTTGGAAACCATCGATACCAACAACAGCACAAATATCACCCGCTTTTACCTCAGTAGCTTTTACTTTACCTAAACCAGCAAATGTATATAATTCTTTGATTTTATGTTTTTTGAACGTTCCATCAGGTTTTGTTAAAGCAACCCAATCTCCTTCTTTAATAACACCACGACTTACTTTACCAACTGCGATACGTCCTAAGAATTTAGAATAATCTAAAGATGTAATTTGCATTTGTAAAGAACCTTCATAAGCTTCTGGAGCAGGAACATGTTCAAGAATACCATCCATTAATGGAGAAATATCGTCTACACGTACATTTTCTGTATTGAACCATCCTTGTTTAGATGAACCATAGAACGCTGGGAATTCCAATTGCTCTTCTGTTGCATCTAAGTTGAAGAATAATTCGAAAACTTTGTCATATACCTCATCAGGACGACAGTTTTCTTTATCAACTTTGTTAATTACAACTAATGGTTTTAAACCTAATTCTAATGCTTTACTCAAAACGAAACGCGTTTGAGGCATTGGTCCTTCGAAAGCATCAACTAATAAGATAACCCCATCAGCCATTTTCAATACACGCTCAACTTCTCCACCGAAATCCGCGTGGCCAGGAGTATCAATCACATTGATTTTTACACCTTTGTAATCTACCGAAGCATTTTTAGAAAAGATCGTAATCCCTCTCTCACGCTCGATATCATTGTTATCCATGATTAATTCACCAGACTCTTGGTTTTCTCTAAAAACGTTTCCGCTGTGAAGAATTTTGTCAACCAATGTAGTTTTACCGTGGTCAACGTGTGCGATAATCGCAATATTTCTAATGTTTTGCATCCTTGAAAATTATGGGTGCAAATTTACGACAAATTTATTTTTTATTACTATACTTTTGATTTTATTTAATTTTAGCAATAATTAATTTAGAAAAATTTAATATTACTGAATACTTTTTAGTAAAACGTTGATTTATTTGCAGATTGATTAATGAAAACTATTTTTTCATTGAAAAATTTTAACGATTTCACCTATAATTCTTAATCATAATTATAAAAAACAAAAAAACTGCTACACAAAAGTGTAGCAGTTTTTTCGTGACTCGTCTGAGGCTCGAACTCAGGACCCCGAAATTAAGAGTTTCGTGCTCTACCAGCTAAGCTAACGAGCCTAAATTGATAAACACAACAAACAAAATTTTCTTGGTTTGCTCTGCAAAGTTCTTTCAGAACAAAGGTTTTATCGAGTAAAAACAATTGTATTCTTCAATTTAACCTATAAAGCAAAATGATAATCCTGCTATCCTATTTTCGGATTGAGTTTTAACTCATTCTATCTTAATCAAAATTCTAAATTTTAGCGTCCATATTGTTGATAATTATCGGTTGCATATTTCTCAAAACGCTTTAATAACTCAATATTATCTTTTTCGATTGGCGACAATTTATCCTCAACATTTGTATACAAAGGCACATACCAATCTACATAATCAAAAAATTGACGTGCACCACGATTCGCAAACGAATAGCCATGACGCGCATAAATTGTATTGCGAATAATTTCTAAATCTAACTTATGTAGATTTTTCAATTGTTTCTCCGTCAACTTTTGCGTTGATCCATTTATTTTATAAATTTCATCCGAAGCAGCACGTTGCACATCTACAAAATACTCTTCTCCATCTGATTCGTCATATTTTTTCTTTTTAGAATTCACCCAATCTACATTATCGTATTCATCCGCATACTCTTCATCTACACCATATTTTGGCTGAATTAAAACATTTTTAGGATCATAGTTAAATGTTGTTTTTTTCAAACTAAATTTTCGAGAAAGTACAGGTAAATCTTTTCGTTTCGAAATCCAAGTTCCATAAATTGAATCATCTTTTTCAGAAATATTAAACTTAAATGTTCCATCATATTTTTGATCGCCTGGTTCATTCGCCATCACATAACGTGAGTTTCCTTCTTTCACCAAATCACCTTTAAATGGTCTTATATTTCCCGCCGAAACACTATACCCTTCGACAGTATTATCGTTATTAATCTTCTGAATAACAATACTAATTCGGTTTCGAAGCGACCAATTATCACCTTTATCATAATCAACTGAATCTGCCTCAAAAATTCCAGACCAAAGCCCGATATCTTCTTGCGTTGGCTCGATATGAATCGATGAAATTGTATCATTAATATCATTATTTTTAACAGCATCTTTTTTGTCTTCTTTACAACTAAGAACAACAAGCGTAGTGCAAATAAGTAGTCCTATTTTTTTCATATTTTAGATTGTTTAGTTTTATAAATATAATATTCTACGAGCAATAAATTGGGTACAAATCCCAACCATGCTATAATTTGATAAACATCCATGGGCGCAGGATGAAAAAGATAAACCAAAATCACTTTCCAAGCGCGTAACGTAAGCGCAGAAACAGCCAACGCATAACTACGAAGCATAAAATTTCGGTGCGATTGAATATCTTTCTGCTTAATTTTAACAACTGCAATTGCAGTAAAAATCCACCAAAGAATACCGAGAATTACAAAAGCAGATTGCGCAATTAATTCTCCATTTGCATAAAACCCAATGTAAATTCCACTTGGCGCAGCTAATAAAACAGTGATATAAAAATAAAATTTACCGAGAAGCCGATGAATTTTTCGGATTTGTTGATTGGTAATTTTAATGAACTGAACAATTCCAAAAAACAATGTAAATATTGCTGAATAAACGTGAATGTAAAAAATGAATAAATAACTTGGAATTGTTGTCACCTCATCTTGTTTGATAGCTAGAAATGAAACATCCGACGAAATCGGAATATAACGTAACGTGATTTGTAGCATTAATCCAAAGAAATAAAGCCAAACAAGGAAAAATAGTATTTTCCACCACGAGGTATTTTTTATTGCAGTTGTAAGTTTCAGATTTAGTTGATTTTGAATCTAAAAATACACTTTTTATTGATGATTCGCAATCACTATGTAACGTCCTGAAAAA
>NZ_DDBA01000047.1:18025-18240 GCF_002333005.1 Empedobacter sp. UBA2044 | reverse complement strand
AAAAAGTAGAACGAATCAAAGATAATGATAGCAATATCAAAAATTAAAAAGATTAAATACTAAGATTGATTTAATCGTCATAGAGAAGGTTAGTTAATCTTATTTGGATTAATAATGTAATACCAAAGATTGTGTGAAGGCTTTAAGCTTAATGCATAGAGCTTCTAATAATGTCAAGATATAATAGGAACTAAACCTATACAAAAATATTAGGG
>NZ_DDBA01000047.1:0-17821 GCF_002333005.1 Empedobacter sp. UBA2044 | reverse complement strand
TGAACAACTTGAGGCTTTTTTATCGAATCATCAGGATGTAAACCTGATTAAAAATACAAAAAATATTAGGGTGATTATTACGAAAGGGCTCACCTCTTCCCATTCCGAACAGAGAAGTTAAGCCTTTCAGTGCCGATGGTACTGCTATTGCGGGAGAGTAGGTCATCGCCAGTTTTTATTTAAACTTCAAGATTTAGTTCTTGAGGTTTTTTTATGTTTTAAACTTTTAGTTAGCTAGAAAGTATTATGATTATTTTTACACCATTCAACTAAATAAGAATAAGTTTCATTCTTATTCTACGATTAACAAATTAAAAGAGAGCTTGATGATTTTAAAACAAAAAAGTTCGGAATATCACAAGATGTAATTATGTTAAATGAATATTTTCTAATTTGACTTTAATTGCTTAGTAATAGTCTCAGTTACTTTTTGATAATTTCGGTTAAAGTGATGATTACCACCCAAATAAATTATGTTTTTATTGGTTAAAGTAATTTTATTGTAGGGATAATTTTTTCCATAATCACTTAAAATAATAGATAAATGTAAGTTAGGTAATTGATTAATTTCTGGAATTGTATTCCATTTTCCGCTTACGTTTTCAAAAATTAAATTTTTGTAATGAATCTCAAGATCAGCAGTTTCATACGGATCTAAAAGAATAAGTTGATGAATTCGATCTTTGGTTTTTGTCGGAAGCTCATTGATAATAAATGGAATCGCATCAGCACCAAAAGAATAACCGATAAATACAACTTTTTGATTTTTGTGATTTTTGAACTTTTCTTCTAAAAATTGACTTAATATTTCAGCCGTTTTTTTAGGATCTCTTTCATTCCAAAAATAAACTTTAGAATTTAAAGCATAAATATCATAGCCTTTCTGATAAAGATTTTTACAAATTGATTTTGAAAAAGGTCCTAATCCAGCATCTCCACTTAAATAAAACAAGATAGGTTTAGTGTCATTTTTATTCTCCCATATTTTAAGCGGTAAAGGATCTTTGATATCCACATCATCTCCTTTTGTACGTACGATATACAAACCAATTGTAGTGATAATCAATCCAAATAATATGAGATTTTTAGTTTTCATCTTGAGGTTTCATAACTCTATTTAACGCTTGTGGAAGTTGAATAAGTTCCACTTCATTATCATAAATGATGTATTTGTTGATCCAATAATTGGCGTATTTTTCTTTGAAATCGCGCATTGTTTGATATTGTTTAAACGTCCCAATTCGTTGATAAGCAAATTTCATGAGTTGCTCGGCAATATTATTTGGTTTATCTAAACCAGCCAGAGGAGTTAAACCAATGTTGATATATTTCTTTTGATTTGCTTTGGCGCGATTAATTAATGCAATTATCACCGCATCCATACTACCATTTGGCGAATTGACAGTTCTTCGAAATAAATCGTAAGTCATCTCATCTTTTGCATAATCTGGAATAACATTCAGAAATGTAACCACTTTATTTTCTTCATTTCTCAGCGTAATAATCGTTTGATTTTTTAATATTCCTCTGTCAAATTTACCTTCTGCAAATACAATTTCTTTTTTATCAAATTCTTTTAACCATTCATTTGAGACAGATTCAATTTCATTTAAAAATTCTTCTGTCAAAGGAGGCAAAATAACTTCTGTTTTAAAACCTTTTTTCTCTAAAGTATTCAATGCATTTCGCATCGATTTACGTTCTTTACCTTGAAGATTAAAGGAATCAACTTCAATAATTCCTTCTTGACCAATTAATAAATATTGTTTTTTTAAATTTCTGAAATCAATTAAATCGTTTTCCGAAACTCGATAATAAGCAGTTTTCAAACCTTTTGTTTTGCAATAGTTCTCGAATTCTGAAATTAAATCTGATTTATGCTTTGCATCACATACAACATTATCCAAAACAATAGCAAAATTTAAACCGATTTTATACGCGACAAAACCATCAATATTTGAAGAAAAATAAAGAGTTTTATCATCCATTAATTTAAAATAATCTAATGCTGAATTACCATATTTTTCGACGATTTCTTCTGCTTCTTCATAATCCTGAATACCTTTTGTGTTATAATTTTTAGCTCTAAAAAATGCTAAAATCAATAATATCCAAGAACTAAATCCAAAAAAAATATTGATGTCTTTAAAATCTTCGGCAAAGGTTGTTCTCGGAACTAAATTGTTTTCGCTGAATAATAAGAAGTTTTGAAATGTATAATAAAAAGCTTGATTCCAAGAGAAATCTACACCAAAATGACGTTTATCAATGAAATAAAAACTTAAAACATTGAAAATAAAAATTGCAAAAAATGCCATTAAAAAAATAGAGAATCCTTGTCTTAATCGTTTCAAATTTGTTTTCAATGGATATTGATTCCTGCTGTAAATTAATAGCACGATTGTGAAAAATGCGAATCCAGCTTCTTCGTAATCCAATGCTTTGAATATATTTCCAAAAAATGAAAGTATGGCAAATATTAAAGCAAAAATCCATGCAGATTTTAATCCTTTGATGAGATAAGATGAAGTAATCAATAAAGCAATTCCGACAAATAGAATCATCAATTTTGAAAGATGCATGAATTCGATTGGTAAATACAATTTTTCGAAATGCAAACGTTCTGCAAGAGGAGGAGTGATGACTGAAATTATATTAATCATTCCTAATGTAAAAATCATAACAGCAGGAAAAATTCGTGCAAATAGTTTTCTTCCACGCCACATAAAACTCAAACATCCAAAACCTAAAGGCAGCCAAAATTCGAAAACGCGGTACAATAAAGTTGTAGCTAAACCTTGGTTATGAGAATAGCCGAATTGTGTTAAAATATACACCATCGTAAATTCTACAGCACCCAAACCTCTCAAAAAAGGCGAAATAATCATCAATAAAACAGAAATCGTATAAGCCAAAGCTGCTGCATCAAAAGTGGGTTGAATACCTAACGCTAACATTGCGATGTAGACGTGTAAAATCCCAGTAATTTCGATGATTGTTGAAATTAGAATTGTGAGATTAATATTTTTCCTGTCTAAAGAAGCTTCAAAAATTGGATTGATTTCTTCCGTAATCTTTGGAAATTTATTTTCTATAATTTGATAGAATTTATTTTTGGTTTTGAATGAGTTATAAATGAAATAAACTAGAATTAAAATTATGCCCAAAATGACTAATGATATCCACGAATCATTAAAATATTTGTTGACGTAAATACTATAAATAATGATAGGAACGCCAATGATGAAAACCGTTAATAATCCAATAAAACCATAAATAGAACTTGCCTGAATGATTTTATTTGTTTCAAATTGTTGCTTTTTGATTTGTTTGGGTAAATAAGCCAAAGAACTAATTCCGCCCGCTGGTAGAAAAACACTGATAAAATTTCGTTTGAGAAATAAATTGACAGCGTCCCAAAATTTAAGAGGTAAACCAACTGCTTTGAAACTTGTGATATACATTGCAGCTTGCAGCGAAATATAGAGAATCGTTATTCCGAAACCGATCAATAGCCAAATAGGTTTTGCGCTTTGAATACTCGGAATAATTTGCATCATTTCTTTGCGTTCGCTTCTGAAAAATACAAATGCGAGTAATAAAATAAGTATTGCTAAAACTTGTTGCCAAGGTATTTTTACATATTTTATAGATTTTGGAAACCTCATGTTTGTATGACATTGTTTAGTTCTATTAATTTATCAAAAAATTAAATATCAAAACTTATGATTTGCTTAAAAATAACTTATATTGAAAATAAAAATAAGATATGGAGACTGGATTAAATTTACGTCAAGCTATTTTGAATGATGCAGATAGAATTTGGGAAATTTTGCAACAAGCAATTGAGAAAAGAAAAGAGGAGGGAAGTAATCAATGGCAAAATGGTTATCCAAATCTAGATGTTGTAAAAAATGATATCTCAAATGGTTTTGGTTATATAATTGAGAATGTTGATAATCTAATCATAGGATATGTTGCAATTATTGATGAGATAGAACCTGCTTATACAGCAATTGAAGGAAAATGGATGAATGATGATCCATATATTGTCATACATCGATTGGCTGTTGCACAAGATGTTAAGATAAAAGGTTTAGGAACTTGGACGATGGATGAAATTGAAAAAATAGCAATTATAAAGAAAATACAGAATATAAAAGTTGATACCAACTTTGATAATATTGGAATGTTGCGTGTTTTTGAAAAGTTAGGTTATCATTATTGTGGCGAAGTTTATTTTGATGGAAGCCCAAGAAAAGCTTTTCAGAAAATTATTCAGAATTTAACATAATTGAATATTTTAGATAGAATTTAGAAAAACTAAATAATCAAATTGATAAAAAGATTCCTTTTTTGGAATCTTTTTTTATGAATTTGTATAGGGCAACTATGTTTAAAGTGTAAAATTAATATTTTAACCCCTAATTTTTATAGGGTGTAATTAAAAATAAATGATTTTATTTAAAAATAATCTAATTTTGATAGGGTTAAAATTAAAAACTTATGAAAGTTGGATTAAAATGGAAAGTAGCTTTTGCAATTATAACACTAGTTGCATTAGCTGGATTATTTTGGAAACCAGTTGTAGATATTCCAAATACAGGAGAATTCCTTAGCGAAGAAAATATTGTAAATTCAGATGTCGCCTGGATTTTAGCAGCTGCAGGATTGGTGTTATTGATGACGCCAGGTTTATCATTTTTTTATGGAGGAATGGTGGGGAAACGAAATGTTATTTCTACCATGTTGCAAAGTTTTATTGCCTTAGGTGTGATTTCGATTTTGTGGGTTGTAGTTGGGTTTTCACTGTCTTTTGGTGAATCAATCGGTTTTACAATAAATGGAGAACATTACGGAATTATTGGTAATCCATTAAGTTATCCATTTTTTAATCATGTCGGGGCATTTCCACACAAAGACATGGCATCTACAATTCCATTTGTCTTATTTGCATTGTTTCAAATGAAATTTGCAGTCATTACACCAGCGCTTGTAACAGGTTCTTTTGCTGAAAGAGTGCGTTTTATTTCATATTTGTTATTTATGATTTTGTTTAGTTTAATCATTTACACACCGCTTTGTCATATGGTTTGGCATCCAGAAGGTTTATTGAATAAATATTTTGGCGTAAAAGATTTTGCTGGAGGAACTGTTGTTCATATGAGTGCAGGATTTGCAGCATTAGCAGGAGCTTTGGTGATAGGTAAACGTAAAAACAGAGAACACAAACCTGCAAATATTCCATTTGTTATGCTTGGAACAGGAATGTTATGGTTCGGATGGTTTGGTTTCAATGCTGGTTCAGCTTTGGGAGCAAATGCCACAGCAGCTTTAGCTTTCGGAACAACAACAATTGCTTCTGCTTCTGGAATGATGACATGGATACTTTTTGATAGAATTAATGGTCGTAGCGTTTCTGCTATGGGAGCATGTATAGGGGCTGTAGTTGGATTAGTAGCAATCACTCCAGCTTGTGGATTTGTTACAATTCCTGAAAGTATATTTTTTGGCTTTATTACTGCTATTGTCTCAAATGTAATGGTTCATTGGAAAGTATTAAAACGAGTTGACGATACTTTAGATGTTTTTGCATGTCATGGTGTCGGAGGAATAATGGGAATGATTTTGACAGCTATTTTTGCACATGGTGAAAATGCGAGTTTGTTACATGGCGGGGTGGATGTGTTTGCACATCATATGATTGCTTTGTTGTTTGTCTCGTTATTTACTTTTTTCGGTGCGATTGCTTTATTTTATATTACGGATAAAATGATTCACTTACGTGTGAGTGATAGAGCAGAGTTCGAAGGATTAGATTTGTCGCAACACGAGGAAAGTTTACATTAATTAAACAATGATATTATAAAAAAATCCGACTACTTTTTGTAGTCGGATTTTCAATTTATACTAATCCAGCTCGCTTTAATAAAGCATCTGCTGTTGGTTTATGACCTCTAAATTCTTCGTACAGTTTCATCGGTTCTACTGTTCCTCCAGATGATAAAAGTTTATAGAATTTTTGAGCTGTTTCTGGATTGAAAATTCCAGTTTCTTGGAAAAATGCAAAGGCATCTGCATCCAAAACTTCGGCCCATTTATATGAATAATAACCAGATGAATATCCACCTTGAAAAATATGTGAGAAGGATGTACTCATCATATTTTTATCAATTTCTGGATACAACTCTGTTTGTTTGAAAGTTTCTTTTTCAAATTGTTGTAAATCATTAATTTCAGCCAAATCATTCGCATGATATGCCATATCCAATAATCCAAAACTCAATTGACGAACAGTTTGATAACCTTCCATAAAACTTGAAGAAGCTTTTACTTTTTCAATTAATTCTTGCGGAATAATTTCTCCTGTTTGATAATGTTTTGCAAATAATTTTAAAGCTTCTGGTTCGTAACAGAAGTTTTCGTAAAATTGAGAGGGTAATTCAACAAAATCCCAATAAACATTTGTTCCAGAAAGACTTTCGTACGTTGTATTTGGTAACATTCCGTGTAGCGCATGTCCAAATTCGTGGAATAATGTTGTTACTTCCTGAAATGTTAATAATGAAGGTGTGTCTTTCGTTGGTTTTGTAAAATTACAAACAATCGAAACGTGCGGACGTTTGGTATTTCCATTCACATTAGAAGCTTCTCTATAACTTGTCATCCAAGCACCAGGGCGTTTTCCTGCACGCGGGAAAAAGTCTGCATACAATAAACTTAAGAACGCTCCATTTTTATCTAGAACTTCATAAGTTGTTACTTCATCGTTGTATTTATCTATGTTGTGAATTTCTTTAAACGTAATTCCATATAATTTTGTTGCGACATCAAAAGCTCCTTGAATAACATTTTCTAACTGAAAATAAGGTTTCAATTCTTCGTCAGAAAGACTGAATTTTTTCTGTTTTAATTTTTCAGCATAATATGCATGATCCCAACGTTGCAATATTTCAATCCCATCAGCTTCTTTTGCAAATGCAGTTAATTCCTCAATTTCTTTTTCTGCAAATGGTTTTGCTTTCTTTAATAAATCATTCAAGAAATCTAAAACTGTCGTAGGTGTTTTTGCCATACGTTCTTCCAAAACATAATCAGCATGCGTTTTATAACCTAATATTTTAGCACGTTCGTGACGAAGTTTTACAATGTTTTTGACATTTTCTTCGTTGTTAAATTCATTATTTTGATAAGCTTTTACACCATTTGCTCTAAACAATTTTTCTCTTAATTCACGGTTTTCTGCGTATTGCATAAATGGAATATAGCTTGGTGCTTGCAACGTAATCAACCAACCTTCGTGATTTTTTTGTTCAGCATCGGCTTTCGCTTGATCAATCGCATATTGAGGTAAACCTTTCAAATCATTTTCATCAGTAATAATCAATTCGTATGCATTAGTTTCAGCTAAAACATTTTGACCAAATTGCAACGATAACATCGAAAGTTGTTTGTCAATTTCGCGTAATTTATTTTTGTCTTCTTCGTTTAGGTTTGCACCATTTCTAGAAAAACCTTTGTATTTTTTTTCTAATAAATAAGCTTGTTCATCGGTTAAAATCAACGATTCCTTTTGATTATAAACGATTTTAATTCGTTCAAATAAATCTTGATTTAAGCGAACATCATTTCCAAATTCAGATAATAAAGGCGAAACTTCTTGTGCAATTTCTTGAATTTCATCATTCGTTTCAGCAGAATTAAGGTTGAAGAAAATAGAAGAAATTCGTCCTAATTTTTCACCAGAAAGTTCCATTGCTTCAATTGTATTTGCAAAAGTTGGCGCTTCAGGATTCGCAGTAATTGCATCTATTTCTGCTTTCGCCTCTTCAATTGCTTGGATAAAAGCAGGTTTGTAATCTTCATTTTTGATTTTAGAAAAAGGAGCACTTTCAAAAGGTGTTTCAAATTTTTCTAATAACGGATTTGTCATTTATAGTGTATTTTTTTAGTTAAAATATATTTGTTTGAACTCTTTCAAATTCTAATCCAAATGTAAGAAATCTGACAAATCGTCAAATTTAATGTGTGATTAATTTGGAGTTATTTACATTTGTTTTAAAAGTAATCAATTATGAGTTTAGCCTTAATATTCAATCAAAAATCAACAGAAGAATGGCAAAGAAATTTACAAGAATTGTTGCCAGATACGAAAGTTGAAGTTTATCCAAATATCTCAAATCTAGAAGATGTAGAATTTATTGCAACTTGGAAACCGCACAAAAATTATGTGGCTGAATTTCCAAATCTAAAAGTTGTACAATCTGTTGGAGCAGGAATTGACCATTTGTTGCATACCAAAATTCCAGATTCAATAAAGGTAACACGTATTGTTGATCCTGCTTTGAAGCAAGAAATGTTTGAGCATGTTTTGGCTTGTGTTATGACTTCAATGAAAAATCTATTGACGTATTATAAAGATCAAGTTCGTAAAGAGTGGAAGCCTACTATTTATCAAAATATCAAGGAAACAACTATTACTATTTTAGGATTAGGTGAAATCGGAAAGTTAGTAGCAGAGCAATTTGTTGCGTTAGGTTTTCAAGTCAAAGGTTGGTCGAATTCGCCAAAAAATATAAATGGAGTAGAATCTTTTTCTGGAAAAGAAGGCTTGAATGCTGCGATTTCTAAAACTAATTTTATTGTCAATATTTTGCCTTTGACAGATGATACAGAAGGTATTTTGAATAAAGACTTTTTTAAAGAATGTTCAGTTCATGCAGTTTTGATTAATGTTGGTCGTGGAGCACATTTGGTCGAAAAGGATTTATTAATTGCAATCGAAGAAAAACAAATAAAAGAGGCTTATTTAGATGTTTTTGTAGAAGAACCTTTACCAGAAAATCACCCTTTTTGGACGAATGAAAATGTTTATGTAACACCTCATATTGCGAGTGTTACAAATGCAACAACTGCTCTAAAACAAGTTGCAGATAACTACAACAGAATGAAAAATAACGAAACTTTATTGAATGAAGTTTCATTAGAAAGAGGTTATTAGATATACCAAAATGACGTAAGATTTTGTTAAAAAGACGCATTTGTGTTTTTACTTGTCAAAAAAATCTTTTAACATTGTATTAGAAATAATAAAAGCTAAAAATGAGTGATTATATTCAACTTTATTCAATTAATAATATTTTAAGAACTTACAAAGAAGAAGCTACCGATCGTCGGTTAGCAATCTTTGATGTAGGTCCTGAAAACAATTATTATTTTGTAAAACGAAAACCTTATAAGTTTACTTCGCTTGGGTTGATTTTAATTACTGCAGGAACATGTGAAATCACGGTAAATTTAGAACCAACATTGATCAAACGTGATGATATTATTGTGGTTCTTCCAGGTCAGTTGTTCGAGATTATAGAGCATTCGGCTGATTTTGCTGTTCAAGCAATCTTTATTGATTCAGATTTGATTATTGAAGCTGGTTTTCACGTGAAATCCAATAATTTAGTAGAATTTTTATCGTCCAAATATCCTAAAATCATTTCTTTAGATAAAAAGATTGTACGTGATATGCGCTACAATCTGAATAAGATTAGTAAATATACCATCAAGAATGAAAATATCTTTGCAAAAGATTTGGTTTTACATCACTTTTCAGTTATGATGTATGAGATGGGAAATTACTACAACCAAGCTGTAACGGCAAAAAGTACAACGAAAGAAGTCAGAAAGGAGGAATTGGCTAAGCAGTTTTTGTATTTAGTTTCAACTCATTTTCGTCGTCAGCGTAATGTACAATTTTATGCAGATGAAATGTTTATTAGTCGTAAACATTTGACTAAAATTATTGTCGAAGTCTTTAATAAATCACCCAAACAAATCATTGCTGAAGCCATTGTATTAGAGGCAAAAGTCTTGCTAAAGAACCCAAAAAATAGTGTTTCTGATGTTGTGACAGAATTAAATTTTATAGATACCTCAGTTTTTAGTAAATTTTTCAAAAATTATGCCGGTGTTTCTCCAAGAACTTTCATAGCTTCTAATTAATAATTGATGTAAATCAATGTAAATGTGAAAACTTTCTAAAAACGTCTTTCTGACATATTATTACGTTTATTTCGCTAACTAATTTGTTAAATTGAATAGACCTTTGTTGCTCAAATTTTAATTGATGCGTCTTTTAGTAGATAATCGATACATGAGATTTGAATGAAAAGAATTTTATGGTGGTAGATTTTACAAAAAAAATATTTGCACATATTTCAGCAATAGGTGGTTATGTGCCAGAGAATAAACGAACTAATTCCGATTTAGAAAAGATTACAGACACTTCTGATGAATGGATTGTAAAAAGAACGGGAATTAAAGAACGTCGTATTTTAGAGGAAGGTTTAGCGACTTCTGATATGGCGGTTAGTGCAATTGAGAATTTAATTAATACATACAAAAAAGACATCAAAGATGTTGATGCGTTGATTGTTGCGACTTCTACACCAGATATGTTGATGCCTGCTACAGCGAATATTGTATGCGAAAAATTAGGAATAGAGAATGTTTGGGCATTTGATATGAATGCGGCTTGTTCTGGATTTTTATATGCGTTGGACATGGGCGCTTCGTTGATTGAAAGTAGTCGTTACAAAAATGTTCTGGTCATTGGTGCGGATAAAATCAGTGCGTATGTAGACATCAAAGATCGTTCGACAAATATTTTGTTTGGAGACGGTGCAGGAGTGGTTTGGTTAGAGCCTACAAACGAAGAAGGAATTTTAGATGCTTTGTTACTGAGTAACGGAACTGGAAAAGAATTCTTGAATATAGAAGGAGGTGGTTCTTTGTATCCAGCGAGTTCACAGTTGTTGGTTGATGAGAAGCGTTACATTAGACAAGATGGAAAAATTGTATTCAAAAATGCAATTCAATCAATGAGTGATACCTGTGTCAATGTTTTGAAACGCAACGATTTTTCTGTTGAAGATGTAAATTGGTTGGTTCCGCATCAAGCGAATAAACGAATTATTGACGCTGTTGGTAATGAAATTAATATTGAAGAAGGTAAAACTTTAATCAATATTGAAAATTACGGAAACACAATTGCAGCGACAATTCCGTTGTGTATTTGGGAAAATACATCAAAATTAAAGAAAGGAGATTTATTGATGTTGACAGCCTTTGGCGCAGGTTTCTCTTGGGGAGCAAGCTTATTGCGTTGGACAATTTAATCAATAAAAATCATATATTTTTGTTCATAAAGAACGGCAAGAAATTGTCGTTCTTTTTTTATTGTAAACCATTAAATTCTTCACCACATTTCTTGCATTTGAACACGTTTTTGTAGTAAATAGGGTAGACCCAAAATATAATAGAAGATAATAAAGAAAGTAAGCCTTTTCCACCTTTCATTGACTTATAATTGCTGTAATACTCATTGCTTCCACATTTTGGACAAACAAGAATTTCATCCAAATCATTGGTGTAATTTGAAGCATCAATTTCTTCTAAAACTTTCATGGCGCGATCAGTATCTTCTTTCTTAATTTTTACTTTCACACCACCAATTGCATTCGATAAAAACTGATTCATCCCAACCGAATGTTCATCAAAAACAAAAGCATCAATTTGTTCACTTTCTAATTTCGAACGTAAAATATGTGCTTCAATAGGGCTTTCAAATGTTTTTAATGTAATAAGTTCCATGCTAATTGTGTTAAATATTCAATTCAATATCCGATATAAAATTAGTTCTTTTTATCTTAATGTCTTAAATTTTTTAGTAGATGAAAAATGTAATTCAATGTTTATTTTTAATTGTATTGATGATGAATACGACACATGCACAAAATCTAAAACAAGTTGCTTATAAAGATGGTTCACAAAAGTTGAATGGTTTAGTAACCGATAATACAACAAAGAAAAGTCCAGGAGTTTTGATTTTACCCGCTTGGAAAGGAGCTGATAACGAAGCAAAACAAGCCGCAATAGATTTAGCAAAAGAAGGTTATATTGCTTTTGTTGCAGATATTTATGGAGAAGGAAACAATCCGAAAGATAATGCGGAAGCGGCTAAAATAGCAGGAAAATACAAGTCTGATTATGCAGCTTATCAAAAACGAATTGATTTGGCGTTGAAAGAGTTAATCAAAGCTGGTGCAGATCCAAGTAAAATTGCTGTAATTGGTTATTGTTTTGGAGGAACAGGCGCATTAGAAACTGCTCGTGCGCAATTAGCTGTTGTTGGTGTTGTTTCTATTCATGGTGGATTAGCAAAAGATTCGGCTCGAAAAAATATTCCTCTTAAAACAAAAGTTTTGATTGAACATCCTGCTGAAGATGAATCTGTAAAACCCGAAGATATTTCGAATTTAGTAATTGAAATGAACGAAGGAAAAACAGATTGGCAAATGATAACTTACGCAAATTCAAAACACACGTTTACCAATCCAGAATCACCTGATTACAATAAAGTAATGGCAGATAGAGCGTGGCAACATACATTATTGTTTTTAAAAGAAGTATTGAAATAAAACCATTAATTCGAGTGAAATTATTTTTAGAATTTTGTATCGAGAATAAGGTTTTAGAAGATAAAATTCATCTTAATTCTCGATACAATTTTAAAAAAAACATAATAAGAAATCTACTGAATAAACAACTGTATCATTTCATACCAAAAAGCAGCTGTAAAAAAGCCTATAATAATACTGATTCCAATAATCAAATTGGTTAGTTTGGTGTTGAGTTTAAATTGTTCCGCAATAATACTCGATGTTACTAATGTAGGCATTGCAGCTTCAAAAATAGAGATTTTAGCCACATCACCTTTTATCCCAATTACGATGGCTAAAAGCATTACAACTGCAGGCGCTATCATTAATTTGTAAACCATAGACATCGAAATTTGTGACCATAATTTTCTCCAACCATTAAACTTTAATTGCAGTCCAACTGAAAATAAAGCCAACGGACCTACAGTTGCAGCTAATTTATCGAAGAATGGTTCGGCAGGAGATAAGTCGATAAATTGAGATAAAATCAATGCACTGATACAACCCAAAAATGGGGGGAAAGTAAATAATCTTTTCAAGATAAATTTAGAATCTATTGCTCCAGATCCATTACTTCCTCCTTTTAATGCAGAAACTATTCCGATGGTTGATAAGCACAAAAACATGGTTTGATCACAAATAATCGCAATACTTAAATATTTTTCTCCATAAAATGCTGAGATCAAAGGGAAACCAATAAAAGAGGTATTGCTATAGCCGCTTGCCAATTCCAATGTTCTTCTCGAACGCTCCGAATAGCCTTTTGCTTTGCTGTAGAATTTCATGTAAAATAAACTTCCAACGGCTATAATGACAGTAGAAAAGATAGGAAATAACATTTCTTGCGACCATTCTACTTTTGGTAAATACTTAAACGAGACTGCTGGTAAAGCTAGATATAAAATCCATGTATTGATCCCTTTATGTGCATCAGGATGTATAGATTTTGTTGCTTTAAACACCATTCCGGCGATTATGCAGACTGCGATTAATATAAAATTTACCATTTTTTAGATATTTAGAATGCAAAGTTACAATCCCATTTTTTTTTACCCTAAAGATATAACTTTTTATTCAATGCTTATTTTTTATAAAATGGCAAGATTAGATATATTTAATTTATTATTATCTAAAATTACTTTTGAATAATGATTTTCATTTTCCAAAATAGCTGTAAATGGAGCAGGAATTATTGTATCAGTTGTAGGAAACTAAGTTGTTTTAATAAAATAATTTAGTAATAATATTTTCCCTTCATCTGAGCCATTAGTACCAAAAGTATCAAAATCTCCTTTTCAGAATTTAGATGTTGTTTTCTATTATAATATATGATTAGTTGCTTCAATATAAGTTGTAGGTAAACCAATTTCAGAAATTCCAAAAATAGAATGTTGATCAAATTCTGCTTAGTTCTCATAAGCTAAATATATTCTTCATTCGATTTTACAAAAGTTAATCTTGTCCAACCAACTTGTAAACTAAACTGATTATCGGTTTCTTCAATTAACTCAAAAGCTAGAATAGTTGTATAAAATGATTTCGTTTTTTCTAAATCATTTGTAAACAATTGTAATTCTTATATTTTCATTCTGCGATTTTTTATAAAAGTAAACCAACTAAACAGAAGAAAACATCAAGACGAATTGATTTAATTAATTGCGCTATAAGTAAATTATTTCCTTCAATTAGTTATTATTCTTTTCTTTCAAAAAACCTTTTTCTTGACACAAAATTCTTACAGAATTTCACTCGAAATGACGGTTTTTTCATATAAAAAAGGTAGAATTATACTACTGATTTCTATATCAAAATAAACATCTATTTCTATGTCTCTATGTGGTCATTTATTCAAAAGTTGAGACAAATTATATCTTTATTTTATTCTCATCATAGTCACCAAAGAAGTAGCCACATGCGTTTCTTTGTTCGTCGTTTCGTCAACCACAAAAATCTCTGTGCGTATGGTGCTTATCTTTTTTCCGCCTTTTATCACATAGGCTTTTGATAGTAAATAATCACCCAAAGCAGGTCGTAAATAATTCACCTTTAACTCAACTGTTACCACATAACAATCGTCGTCATAGTGAGAAACAGCAGCATAACCAGATGAAACATCAACCAAAGAAGCAATCATAGCACCATTAAACATTCCGTGCTTACGTGTCATCATTTCTTGTTTTGGAATCTTAATCGAAACATAGTCCGTTTCGCATTCGATAAGTGATGCGTTATAAAATTTTAAGGTTTCTGAACGATTAAAACTTGCCTCTACTAATTCTCTTTTTTCTGGCGTCATATAAAATTGCTTTCAACAAATATAGAGATTTGTCGAAAGCAATTTCAGTTATGCAGTTACGTTATTCAAGTTTTCTTCTTTGATAATCGTATTTTGATGTGACAAAATTACTTTATCCAAACCGCGGTAATAATTCCCTTTGTCAACAGTAATCAATAAATTATTTTTCGGAATTTTATTGATAATCTTATTGTTCGGGAAATGTTGTTTCGAGTTTTTGAAGGTAATAAATACATCATCTTCAGTTAGATTTTTGACATCATCTTCCGAAATAATATCAATCAATTCATAAGGTAAATAAAGTTGATCGAAGATATAATGAAACGTTTTAAGGCGTTTTCCGTTCAATTCTTTGCTATGTTGCAAAAAGTTTCTCAATCTATGTACAACAGCGTAGAAATTACCTACCAAAGGCGGTTTGGGAATATTACGCTCGAACAAGCAACCATCAATCAAACTAAGCGGAAGTTTGATATTCAATTCATCTGTTTTTACATTGTATAGATGGCGATAATCCAAACCTCTTTTCTTGAATTCTTCAATAATATGATCTTTTAGCGCAGGAACTTTAATAGGCAATTGTTGATTGATAAAATCGACCAATTTTTCATCTGATATATGAGCTAAATTAAGCTCAGAAATGTTTTGTGACATACAATAAATAGTTAAAATAAAACAATTATTGTATTTCGATAATAGGGGATTTTTCGTTGTTTTTGGATGAACTCCCGTATTGTTTTACCACCGTGGAGACTCCTCTCGGTTGGTATCGTTTTCTACGATTCGAAATACGGTGTAAAACTACATAAAAAATTGAATATGTAGTAATCTATTCTAATAATTTTATTTTAAAACGATTATTTAGAGTTAAATAAATACTTCTAGTCAAGCTAAATTTATTTCAGCTTCGCACTCAAAAAAAGATGTTTCGGCAAGCTCAACATGACAGTTACTAATGGTAGTTTGTTATTCCAAGGTATCGAGGAATCTATTTCTATGTTTCTATGTGGTTAAAACTTTTATGTTCTGAATTAGATGTGACCCTGAAACAAGTTCAGGGTGACTTAAGGAGTCCGTCAAGTTGAATTCATTTCAACTTCTCATTAAGAAAACACCTCTATAATCTCCTCAAGGAGATATTTTTCACGTATTGTCATTCTGAATGTAGCTTTAGCGGAATGAAGAATCTAAACTTTTCCAGTAGAAGATGTTTCGGCAAGCTCAACATGACAGTTACCAATGGTAGTTTGTTATTCCAAGGTATCGAGGAATCTATTTCTATGTCTCTATGTGGTTAAAATTTTTATGTTTTGAATTAAATGCGACCCTGAAACAAGTTTAGGGGGACCACTTCGCTATTAAAAATAGAGATTTAGAAAATTTTACAAATAATTAAGATAAATTTAATTGTTTGCCGAAAATTATTTTATACATTTGAATAACAAAGTAATTAAAAAATGAAGTTTACGTGCTTATATATGTCGATTCGCAAACAGGTTTGGAATATCCAGACGTGGGAAAGTCATGTATACTAAAAAGAGATTTTATTTTTTAATATATTTTAGGTTTCCCCGTCGATTTTCGATGGGGATTTTTTTTAAACAAAAACAACAATTACCAATATAAAATTAAAAACAATGCAAAGTTTACAACAAGTAACGATCCCAGTTTGGCCCTTAGAGGACAACACAATCTTAAACAATGTTTCGGTAACATTTCAACTTTTTGGACTTCCATTAGGAACAGCTCCAGTCATTTTGATTAACCATTACTTACATGGAGATTCAGATTGTACCTATCATTGGGATGGAGTCATGGGGAAAAACAAAGCAATTGATCTTAATGAGTATACGGTAATCTGTATAGATATTCCTGGAAATGGCGTTTCCGAAACCATAAAGTACGACTATATTCCACGCGATCACATTACAGCACGCGATGTAGCGGTATTGTTTTGGTTGACGTTATTTGAATTGGAAGTAGACGAGATTTTTGCCATTATTGGTGCAGATTTAGGTGGAAGATTAGCGTGGGAAATGGCATGTTTGTATCCAAATAAGGTGCTGAATATTATTCCGATAGCAGCAAGTCCTAAGACTACAGATTGGTTGGTAAAAGAGCCAACAGCTAAAAGCGAATACCTGAAATCTATTTTTTATTCGATAGATATATCACGCAATAGAGGCGATATATTGCAAGTTTCGCAATACATCAAATCAAAAATACATGTGATTTATGTGAAGAATGGAAACTTGTTCAACAAAGCAGAATTGAAACGTTATTACGCCAAACTGCAAGAGTTTAACAAACATGTACAGTTCCACGAAATAGAACAAATAGAAGACAACGAATTACTAAAAGCAAACATCGATAAGGTTGAAAAAATAGTAGACGGTATCCTCGAAAAAGAGTTTATCAATAATGTCGCATAAAAACTAAAGCTCCTGATAAGGAGCTTTTTTTTAGTGAATTTTATATAATATATTAAGAAATAGTCTTCTTGTCTAAATTTATAATTTCTTTGTCTAATAATTCTTTAAATAAATCAATAGTATTATCAATATATTTTCTTGGATTACCAGAAGCAGTTATATAAAATTTGTTTAATTTATTAACTATTTCATTATATTTTAAATCATAATTGTCAGAATCATAACTATCAATAAGAGTCTTATACCAATTTATTGAGTTATGGGTTAATTTTCCATATTTTAAAGGAGTTTTATATTTAAAGAAAGATTTGTATAAGTATTTTAAATCTTTCAAATTTTCATGATTTTCTAATAAATAATACCCGTTGTGCATTTTGATTAATAAAGAATAAAGTTGTTCATTTGATTGAAAATCAGTAAATTGTTTTAATTACAAAACATTTACAATGAACAACTTACTTGCAAATTACGAAAGAATATTGGAAGTTCTTCGAAAAATATCAACAGATACACTTTTAATTTATCAACGTAGAAGACCTAAACTTTTTGATTTAGAACTCATCAGTCTTGTCTTAACAGCTGAATTTATGGGTATTGAT
>NZ_DDBA01000064.1:0-27635 GCF_002333005.1 Empedobacter sp. UBA2044 | reverse complement strand
ATTTTTTCAGGACGTTACAGAGTAATGTGTATATCAGACTGACTTGGAGTAAGATTTCCAGAAGGATGATTGTGAGAAAGTATCATTCCAGTTGCCATTAACTCTAAGGCACGTTTAAAAATTACTCGAATATCGACAGCGGTTTGATTAATTCCACCTCGTGAAATTTGCTCAGTTTTAATGATTCGATTTCCTTGATTGAGAAACATTACCCAAAATTCTTCGTTTGGTAAATCACCAATTTGTTGTTGTAAAATTATGGCTGCGTCTTTGCTTGAAGTAATTTTGTCGCGTTCTAAAATCTCTTGCGAATTTCGTCTTCTTCCAATTTCCATTGCTGTGATTATCGAAATTGCTTTTGCTTCTCCAACTCCTTTGAATTTGCATAAATCTACAATTGAATATTTTGCTAATTCATTCCAATTATTGTTTGCAGAATTTAAGATTCGTTTTGCTAACTCTACAGCGGATTCATCACGATTTCCACTTCCCATGATAATCGCTAACAATTCGGTATCAGAAAGTGACGAACGCCCTTTTAAAGCTAATTTTTCGCGAGGACGATCATCTTCATTCCAGTTTTTTATCGAATTTTTATTCTCTAAGTAATCCATTTATATAAGGGATTGATTTTGTATTTTACAATATAATAAAAAAAGCTCGAACAAATTTGTTCGAGCTTGATATTTAATGAAATAGTTTTTTTTATTTATTGACTTTTGCCCAAGTATCTTTAAGGGTAACTGTTCTATTGAAAATTAACTTTTCTGTAGAAGAATCACGATCTAAAGCAAAATATCCAATACGTTGAAACTGGAATTTATCCTCCACTTTGGCTTCTTTCAAAGCAGGCTCAGCAAAACCTTCTTTTACAGTTAAAGAATTTGGATTGACAAATTGTAAAAAGTCAACATCTTTCTCTGCATCTGGAGATTCAACTGTAAATAAACGATCATATTCTCGAACTTCGATCGGAATATTCTCTGTTGCAGAAACCCAATGCAACGTACCTTTTACTTTACGTTTAGAAGCTTCAGTTCCACTTCCAGACTTCGTTTCAGGATCGTAAGTTGCATAGATTGTTGTGATATTTCCTTCAGCATCTTTTTCTACTCTTTCAGCTTTAATGAAATATGCACCTTTCAAACGAACTTCGTTTCCTAATGATAAACGGAAGAATTTTTTAGGCGCTTCTTCCATAAAATCTTCACGTTCGATGTAGATTTCTCTTGTGAAAGGAACGATACGAGTTCCAGCTGTTTCATCTTCCGGATTATTCTCAATTTCTAATTCCTCCACTTGTCCTTCTGGATAATTTTCGATTACCACTTTCACTGGATCAATAACAGCAAAAACACGAGGAGCAATTTTATTTAAATGATCACGAACAGAGAATTCTAATAACGAAATATCCAATACATTATCACGTTTTGCAACACCGGCTGTATTCCAAAAATTCTTAATCGATTCTGGCGTATAACCGCGACGACGCAAACCTGAAATAGTAGGCATACGTGGATCGTCCCAACCTGTTACAACTTCTTCTTGAACCAATTTCATCAACTTACGTTTACTTGTAATCATGTACGAAACATTACCACGAGCAAATTCGCGTTGTTTTGGTTTTTGAGGTTGATTTGGTAGTTCCACATTGTTCGCGTACCATTCGTATAAATCGCGATGATTTTTGAATTCTAATGAACATAATGAGTGTGAAATTCCTTCGATATAATCAGATTCTCCATGCGTCCAATCGTACATTGGGTACATTTTCCAAGTGTCTCCAGTACGGTGATGAGGACGTTTCAAAATACGATACATAACAGGGTCGCGCATGTTCATATTAGGAGAAGTCATGTCTATTTTTGCACGTAAAACATGTGTTCCTTCTTCAAATTCTCCCGCTTTCATTCGTTCGAAAAGATCTAAATTTTCTTCAACAGAACGATTTCTATAAGGAGATTCAATTCCTGGTTCAAAAGGTGTTTTACGTTGTTCATTAATCACTTCTGAAGACTGGTCGTCGATGTACGCTTTTCCTTCTTTAATTAATTGAACAGCCCAATCGTAAAGCTGCTGGAAATAATCAGAAGCATAGCGTTCTTCAGCCCACTCGAAACCTAACCATTTCACATCTTCGCGGATAGAATCTACGAATTCTTGCTCTTCTTTGTCAGGATTAGTGTCATCAAAACGTAAGTTTACAGGCGCATTGTAACGCTGTCCTAAACCGAAGTTTAAGCAGATTGCTTTTGCATGCCCGATATGCAAATAACCATTTGGTTCTGGTGGGAAACGAAAACGTAAATTTTCTTTCGGCATCCCGTTGGCTAAATCATCTTCGATGATTTGCTCAATAAAATTCAATGATTTTTTTTCTTCTTCCATTTTTTAATTACGATTGAGTTTGCAAAGGTACGAAATTGACAATAAATATAATGTCGAAAATTCCGGATTTTACAATTAGAAAAATTCAATCAAAAAATAGAAGTAAATAAATGATTTATAATGGATAAGTTACCCCAAATAAATTTCCAATAATCCGTTTGGAATTTGGATAAGCATTGCTTTTTCGTTACGATTAACTTCTAAGATCCACTCATCAATCATCGGGATTAAGATTTCTTTTCCGTTTGCATCTACTTCAAAATAAGCTTGTGCAGCAGAATCGTTAACAGATTTTATCGTTCCAACTTCTGTATTTGTTTGATCATAAATCGTGAAACCAACAATTTCGTGGTAATAAAAATCTGTTCCAGAAAGTTCTGGTAATGATTTTAGAGGTAAATAAAGTTCGCGATTGATTAATTTGTCGACATCTTCGTCTTCAACATCTTCAAATTTTACTAATAATTTTGTGCCTTGATAAGGCTGAGAAGTTTCGAAAAAAAATGGAACCAGTGTACCATCTTGCTCGATGAACACTGCTTCCAAAGTATCGTATAATTCTGGTTCGTCTGTATCCAAGTGAATGATTAAATTACCTTTGAAACCATGTCTCTTTGTAACTTTACCTAAATAGTAGCAATCATTTTTTGTCATTTGGAACGTCTCTGAACTTAAAAATTATTCTTCTGTAGCAACTTCTTCAGTTGTACCTTCTGCTTCTTCAGCAGGAGTTTCTTCAACTTGTGCAGCAGCTTCAGCTTCCTGAGCAGCTTTTACACGAGCTTCATTAACAGCTTTTTCAGCTTCTAATGCAGCAGCTTTAGCAGCAGCAGCACCTGAAGTTAAACCGTCTTTTTTAGCTTGAACTTTTTCACCTTTAGCTTCTAACCAAGCGTCGAAACGTTTGTCAGCTTCTTCTTGAGAAAACGCACCTTTAGCAACACCACCTAATAAGTGTTTTTTCATAAAAGCACCTTTGTAAGATAATAAAGCTTTAGCAGTATTAGTTGGCTCAGCACCAGTTTGTAACCATTTTACAGCAGAATCAACATTTAATTCTACAGTTGCAGGGTTAGTAATTGGGTTGTAAGTACCTAATTTTTCGATGAAACGACCATCACGTTTTGCTCTTGAGTCAGCAACTACGATGTGAAAGAATGGTTTTCCTTTACGACCATGTCTTTGTAATCTAATTCTTGTAGCCATAGTATAACTAATTATTTTGGGAACTCGTCCCGTTTTACAAATTTGAGGTGCAAATATACAAAAAAATAATAATATGAATTAGAATTAGTATTCAGATATTAATTCTAATTTTATATAAATCAATTTCATGAAATATTTAACATTAATGATACTTACATTATTATTGTCATGTAAGACCAATTCTACTGAGCTTAATAAGAAAAATGATATAGACTCGGTGATTATTAATGATGACCATATTAAAATTAATGATACACTAATTATAAGAGATTCAACAATAACTCCTTCAATAATTAGTGAATAAAATTACATAAATAAACATAGTATGAAGAAAACATTTATTTTATTATTTACATTATTTGGATTGTCAGCTTCTTTTGCGCAGGATAATAATGCGATTTTTTATAAAAAACTGGAAGAGCAGCAATTAAAGAATGAACAGAAGTTTAATAGTCTACAGAATAAGAATGCTAAATCTGTAATTGTAGATCAATCAAAAGGAATTTCTAATCTCGCAGGTTTTATAGAAGATTCACCTTTTTTTTACCAAACTGATGATATTAGAGCAAATACAGGAGCGGGTATTACTGAGTTACAAAATGAAGGTATTAATGGTTTTGTTTTGAATGGGAAAGATGTTAGTGTACTAGTAATGGACGGAGGGGCAGCGCTAGGAACACATATTGAGTTTAGAGATCTTGATTATGGAAATTCAAGCAGATTATTTGATACCGAAAATGGAGCAACTGCAATATCTGATCATGCAACTTCTGTATCAGGTTTTATTGCAGCCGAAGGTAGAGCTTCATTTAATGGATACCCACAATATGCAGCTAAAGGAGTATTAACAAAAGCTAAAATAAAAAATAGCAGTTTTAATACAACAACAAATGGAAACAATATACAGAAGCTTTTAAATGCAAAAGAAAATTTATCTAATCATTCTTATGGTGTAAATTTAGGATGGGATAATTATTATTCTAAGACAGATAAATTAGGTCCTGGATGGTATTTTAATATGACAAATTATCAAGATTTAGTTAAGGACGCCAGTGCTACTTTGAGTGGATCTTATTATAGTTCTGATGCTGATTTTGACAAGACGGTTTATAATAATCCAAATTATATTGTTGTTAAATCAGCAGGTAATTATTATGGTTCGGGACCAGATGCCTCTGATACTAATCCAAAATTCCAATACAAAGATGGGATTTGGACACCTTTTACTGCATCGGAAGTAATACCTTCAAAAAATTGTATTAATGATGCATATTGTATTGGTTGGGGGTCATTGGCTAAAAATATCATTGTTGTAGGAGCGGTTAAATTACCGAATACTACTGATTATAAATTTACGACATTAACAAAAGATAATAGAGCAACATTTTCAAGTGTTGGACCTCGTAAAGATGGAGCAATTAAACCAGATATTTCTACTTATGGAGATTCTTTGATTGCTCCTTCATATGACTCATCAAATCCTACACAAAATAATGTATTTATTATAGGAAGTGGTACATCTTTTTCTGCACCAATTGTGACGGGGGCAATGGGAATGTTGACTCAGTTACAAAGATTAGTAAATAATAATTCTACATTTACTTTTTTTGGAGATGAAGCTAAAACACTACTTTTACATACTGCTGATGAGGCTGGAGATAATGATGGACCAGATATTTATTTTGGTTGGGGATTATTAAATACTAAAAAAGCAGCAGAGGTTTTATTAGATGATACAAAATTGTTTGAAAGAAAATCAAAAGTTTCAGGTACAGATATAGTGTATGAAATAACTTCCGATGGAACACCTTTGAAAGCAAGTATTTCCTGGATAGACCCAGAAGCAGCTTATTTTAAAAATATAAATGATTTATTTTATAATCAGTCTTCAAGATTGATTAATGATTTTGATTTAAGAGTAGTAGAAAGTTCTACAAATGTTACTTATTTTCCATGGAAATTAGATTTAAATAATGTTACTGGTCCTGCAATCAAAGGAGATAATACAGTAGATAATTATGAACAAGTTCTTATAAAGACTCCAACAAAAGGAGCAAAATATAAAGTTATTATTTCAAATAAAGGAAATTTAATAGATAACGCAGGAGTTAAAAAGAATCAGGATGTTACTGTATTGATAACAGGTAGAACAACTGGAGCTCTTAATACAGATGAGTTAGCTGTTGATAAATCGATTTCTGTTTATCCAACATTAGCAAAAGATATTGTAAATGTACAGACAACTGAAAAAATAACAGTTGTAGATATTTTTGATATGACCGGAAAAAAAGTTTCGTCTTCGGATAAGAAACAAATTAATATTTCAAATTTACCGACAGGTGTTTATATTATTAATATCAAAACAGATAAACAATCGGTTTCTAAGAAAATTGTAAAACAATAGAACAGTATTTTTTCTATTAATTTAAAACTTCAATAACATTGTTATTGAAGTTTTTTATTTTAGCGTGAAATAGATTATTAAAAAATGAACAAACAAGAAATACTTATTCAGACACAAGCTTATATCAAAAAAACTTTTTTAGATGAAGGAACAGGACACGATTATTTTCACATAGAACGTGTGGTGACAAATGCGAAGAAGATTTTAGAAACTGAAAATGCAGATTCTTTTTTGGTTGAATTAGCAGCTTGGACACATGATATCGGTGATTATAAATTGCATAATGGAGTTGATAAATCGGAGGAATTAATTAGAAAATTTTTAGAATCAATTCATGTAGAGGAAGAATCAATTCAGAAAGTATTGGAAATAGTCTCGCAAGTTTCATTTAGTAAAGGAAATAAACCAACAACTATCGAGGCTGAAATTGTGCAAGATGCTGATCGTTTAGATGCAATTGGAGCGGTTGGTATTGCGCGTTGTTTTGCATATGGCGGAAGTGTAGGTAGTATTTTATATAATCCGTACGATAATTCGAAAGACGCTTCTAGCGTGCAACATTTTTATGATAAATTATTTAAATTAAAAGAGTTGATGAATACCAAAACAGCAAAAGAAATTGCTTTAAAACGTCATCAGTATATGGAAAATTTTATCGAAGAATTTTATCAAGAAGTGAAATAATATTGTAACTTATTATTCATTTAATTATCCTTAATGCAACTAAAATTTACTCTAATTTATTTGTCACTTTTATTGATATGCAGTTGTGCTTCTGTCGAGAAATATAATGCAGATATTGATAAAGAGATTCCTGCGAATAAATTGAAAAAAGATGTAGATTTTGTTTATAAAAAACTAAAAAGATATCATCCAAAATTAGATTTATATACTTCTCAAGAACAAATTGATTATAAATTTGATAGTCTTAAAAAGTCAATTGATAAACCATTGAAACCAAATGATTTTTATGTCAAGTTTTTTCCGATTTTCGAAAGTTTAGAACATGGTCATACAGATATTTATCCGATATATAAACGATTAGAAAAGAGCAAGGAAAAAAAATACAAAGAATCTAAATCTGCTTTTAGTGATTATAGTTTTTTTTGGCAAAATGATTCAGTTTTTTTAGTGACAGATTACAGTAAAATCAATCCGATTAATCAAGGTTCAGTTTTGCTTTATATAGATAGTGTTTCTACAAAGTATTTATACGATAAATATAAAAAAAGTATTTATGGAGATGGTGAAAATCAAACTTTTTCGGATAATGTCTTTAACCGAACTTTTCTCAATTATTTTACTTTAGAAAATGGAATTAAAGATTCGGTTGAATTAACTTTTAAAATGGGGAATTCAATCATCCGAAAAAAAACATTTCGTACCTATCCAAAACCTAAAAATGATAAGATTTCAGAACTACCAAAAATTACAAAAGAGCAGAAAGAAGTTGAGCGAAAAGTTAGGATAAAACAAAAGAAATACGGCTATTCTAAAAGTTCCAAAACCTATTCCAAAGATTTGACTTTTCCTACGAACGACAGTACGATTGCGGTGTTAAAAGTAACTGATTTCAGGAAAGGAAAAATACGCGAACTATATAAAGAGGTTTTTACGGATATCAAGAATCATAAAGTTCAAAATTTAGTTCTTGATCTTCGCAACAATGGTGGTGGTTACCTAAAAGATTCGCACTATTTATACGCTTATTTGGTCGATGATTCCAAGGCATTTTTAGGTGAAAAAATCGTCGCGAACAAAACCTCTTTTGGCAAGTCGTTGTACAATCTTTTTCCCGTTTATTCCTATCCGTTGCTTTGGTTGGGATCGGGTTATACTTATTTTTCGACGTCAAAAAATGCTAAAAATGAATACGAATTGCACATGCCTTTTTCGCATGTCAAAATAGATAAAGAGCTCGTGTATCACCACAATTTGTATGTCATTATAAATGGTGGTTCTTACTCTGCTTCGGCGTTGATTTCGGCTAATCTTCAACTAAAAAATCGAGCATTTTTTGTAGGTGAAGAAACGGGAGGAGATTTTAATGGAACGGTTGCTGGGTTGATGCCAAAATTTACGTTGCCCAATTCCAAACTCAAAATTTCGGTTGGTACAGTTTATCTTTCTCCTATTGAAAAGCGAGATGAACAGGCGCATGGTGTTTATCCAAACCAAGTTATTCAACCTAATTTGCAAGATAAAATTAAGCGTACGGATGCTGAACTGAAATGGATTTTAAATGATATTAAAAAAGGAAATATCGAATACAATAAAGCTTTAAAAATATAAAATCATCTCCTGAATTAAGGAGATGATTTTTATATTTTTAGCGTTTGAGCGGGCTATTCGTTACAATCTTTTTTGTAGACACCGCGTCTACAAAAAAGGATTTCCACTACTATCCCTAACGCATTTTATTTTTTGTTGAAACTACAAAAAATAAAGTTCTGAATCGTATCAAATGGCGTTTTATGATCAATTGTAAAACATTCTATTTTCTCAAAATTAGCTTCAAAAGTTGAGGTTAACGACGTTTCATCATTTTGTTTTATTTCCAAACCACTACATTTTAATGGTCCATTTGTCGAAAAAGTTCCAATAACCATTTTTCCTTTTACAGCTTTCGAGACCAAATTTTGGTACTTTTTGATGTCATTTTCTTCTATTAAAAAATGAAAAACTGCTCTATCGTGCCAAATATCGTATTGTTCTGTAGGTTCAAATTCGGTGATATCAGCAACAATCCAAGTTACTTTTTCTGCATTATTTCCTAAATGCTTTTTTGCTCTTTCCAACGCATTTGCAGAAATATCCAAAACAGAAATATTTTCATATCCTTCTTCCAATAAAAAATCGACCAACTTACTATCTCCACCACCAATATCAATAATTTTAGCTGTTTTATCAGCTCCAAAAGAATGAATAAAATTTAAAGAAGTTTCTGGTTTTTCTTGTGTTCAACTCACTTCTTCTGGAGTTTTTACTTCATATATATGTTCCCAATGAGATTTTTTATTGTCGTTCATAGCTTTTGTATTTTGTTTAGGTGCAATTTCGACTTTTTATTTAAAATGAAGCATAACAAAAATTACAGAACTGAGTCTATTTTTTCTATAAAAAACACCTTTTACTAAATATAATGGTTATTATACACTTAAATAATTTAAGCTAAATTATTGATATTGCGAAAGTGCTGTTTTGGATAAATAAAATTGATTCAGAAACTTCTTTGTAAGGAGCATTTTTACGTTGAAACTGCATATCTAAATCACCATTTTTAAGTGTTATTTCTCAAGTTTTCGTTTAATCTTCTTGTAGTTTTTTGAACGAATAATTTTTCCTTTATCTGTAATCAAAAGAGCAGCGTAATCTTTTTGTTGATTGATAAAATTCAATCCTTTTTCTTTTCCTAAAACCATGATAGAAGTGCTAAAACCATTACACATTTCAGCATCCGTCCCAATAACTGTAACCCCTGTTAATCCTGTTGAAGGATAACCAGTTTTGGGATTAATAATGTGTGAATAGCGAACTTCATCAATCAAAATAAATTTTTCGTAATCACCAGAAGTCGTAACAGCAGCATTTTTCATTGAGAGAATATCCAACATTTTATGTCGATTAAATGGATTTGTAATTCCAATTTTCCAAGGTTCTCCATTTGGTTGATTTCCCCAAGTTGTCATATCACCAGAAGCATCAATTATACCCGCTTGTATTCCTAAGTCTTGCATGAAAGTTCGTGCTTTTTGTGCTGCATAACCTTTTCCTGTTGAACCAAAACCGATTTTCATTCCAGCTTTTTTTAAGAATATTGTTGAATTTTCTTCATCTAAAATAATGTTTTGATAACCGATTTTTTCGATGGCTTTTGAAATCTCTTCCTGAGTTGGAATCTTTTCCATTGAACCATCAAATTTCCATATTTTGTCCATTGCCGCAAAGCTAATGTCAAAAGCACCATCGGTTAGTTGCGAAAAATAAATCGCACGCTTTGTTAAGTCAAAAACTTCTCGATCTACTTTTATCGCCTTTATTCCTGCATTTTGATTGACAAGAGAAACTTGCGAAGTTGGTTTCCAGTCAGAAATCAAATTCTCAATTCTAATCATTTCATCAATTGCTTTATTGATGTTTTTTTCAACGGAAATAGAATCGGAATCAACCAATGTAATTTTGAATTTACTTCCCATTAAAATTGTATCTCTAACTCCAACCGTTTGAGCATTCATCGGAGTTAGAACATACAATAGTATAAAAGTGAATATATTTTTTAGAATGAATTTCATTTTGGTTTATTCATTTGTTATTCTGAGTTTATCGAAAAGTATAAAGCTTAAAGATACCTCGACAAGCTCGGTATGACAGGTATTAGGTTATTCTGAACTTGTTTTAGGATTGCATCAAAATTATTTTTCTAGTAACAATCCGTCAAAAATTGCCCATTTGTTTTGAATTCTTCGAATGATTTATTCAAATGTTCTTGACAGATTTGTTCCAAAACTTTCTCTACATCATGTTGCATTGTGAGAGCACCACAAATCATAAGAATTCCACCATTTTGTAATGTTTCAGCAAAGAATTTAGCATCACGATTGACTAAATCCATCACATACTGTTTATTTTCTTCACGAGAAAATGCAATGTGAAATTGACTCAAATGATTCGTAAAAATTTGTTTCGTAGCAAATTCTTGATAAGATTTTGTTGTTTCATTATCATGTCTGAAACCACAGTATAAATGCGTTTCAATATTTTTTGAATTCTCATCAATCATCCCAAGAAAAGGTGCAATTCCTGTTCCGTTTGCAATCATCACAACTTTTGAAGCTTTTGGAAATCTAAAGGCTTTATTTTTTACAATTCGAGCTTTAATCGTAGAATTTTGAACCAAATTATATAAATATTGAGAACCTAATCCAAACTCATGCAATTTTACAATTAACTGTAATTTATTATCTACTTTTCCAACCGAATATAAGCGTTCTTTGTGATCACTTTCGGGATAAATTGCTAATAAATCTCCAGATTTGAATTTCTCTTTTACATCTAAAATAACTTTAAATGTAGCATCTTCTTGTGTGATTTTAGTGGTAGAAATAACCTTAACATTTTTCAGTTCTGGTGCTTTTCCAACATACATCGCAGGCGTTGTTGCTAACGGAATATCTGTCGTTTCTTTGTATGCAATGACCCAATTTGTGAATTCTTCCGGCGATTTATCATTTACTGTTTTCAAATCCAATAATTGAGTAGCCCATTTTTGATCATTCAACCATTTGTCAACTTTAACTGCATAGCCACAATAATCTGAATATGCTCTTGATCCAAATCCTACAACAGAAAATTCGATGGATTGGTTTTGTGGAAATTGTGTGATTAATTGTTCAAATTTCTTAGCATTCGCAGGCGCATCACCAATTCCATAAGTTGAGGTAAAAATGATGAGTTGTTTTGCTTTTGGATAAATTTCATATTGATTCATCTGAGCAATGAATGATTTTTTTCCGTTTGCTAAAAATTGCTCTTGAATTTTTGAAGCAAATCCAACAGTTGCACCATTTTCTGAACCAACTAAAAGGATAATTTCAGCTTCGTTGGCTTTATATTTATTTTTGCCAATTTTCGTTTTTGTACGTTTGAACGTAATTACAAATCCTGACCAAATAAAGAATAAAATGTTAAGCGAAGCAATTCCTAAAATCGCTGCCCAAATAACATTGGTGCGACCTGTATGTAAATCGATATTGAATTTTTCTACAATTGCTGAATAAGGATTCAACGATTCTGAAATAATCGCTCCATTTACTTGATTAACCGAAACCGATTTTTTTCTTAAATGAACGATAAATGGTTCTGCTTCATCATCTGGAATAAAAGGAAATTCAATCTTTTCAACACTACTTAATTTTGTGTTTTTGAAGAATTCAATGTCTTTTAAATCTTTTGGTTGTAAATTTTCTTTGACTTGATGCTCAATTTCTTTTGGTTGACCAACTAAAGGTTCTAATCGCGCTAAGAAAATCAATGTTCCTGTTAATGCAATGATTAAAACTGGAATTAATAACCAACGTCCAGTTACAACATGAAAATATTGTGAAAAGGAGTCTTTGTTAACTTTTATAAAGAAATTTAGAATTCCTTGTTGACGTTTTACGATTAAGATTAATCCACTTATTGAAATTAACATCAATAAAAAAGATACGACACCAACAATTGCTCGTCCTGTTTCTTTTAGAAATAATGAACGGTGCAAGGCTGTGACCCAATTGATGAAATCACTTTTTGGAACAATCTCACCAATCTTTTTTCCTGTTGTAGGATCAATGTAAGATTTGATCGAATTTCCATCTTCGTCCATCGCATCAATTGTCACAAAATCATTGTGATCAACTTTTACTTCTATTATTTCAAAATAATGCTCGCGCAAAGTTGGTAAAACTTGCGCGAGTGTTATGTTATCGAAATTTTCTACTTTGTATGCGGGCGATTTTTCGTTTATTGCATCAACAGCCAAAATTACTCCTGTGATAGATAGAATAACTAAAAATGCTGAAGATAAAATTGCAAGACTCAAATGCGCATATCTCCAAATAGATAATGTCATTTTATTGAACTTTTATAAAACGTACGGCTTTAATATAAACTGAACCTTTGATACCTGCTTTGTTGTCTAAATCCGAAGAATTTAATGCAACTTCAGCTTCTTTTGCGACGTATTTTTGAGTTTCTACAGCAGATTCAAAACGTAATTTGTATCCTTTATTCAATTTTGCAGTATCAAACTCGATGACACGTGTCGCTCTCGCTCCTCCAGCAACTGAAGCACCTGTGATTCCGTTTAATTTTTCTTTCTTTTTACTATTGAATTTGTGCCATTCTTTTAACGTGTTATACCACTCGTTATCTGTTCCCAAAACACCTAAAGTTTTTTCGTATTGTCCTTTTGGATTGATTAATGAAATCACTACATAGGCTTCTTTTCCCGTGTAATTATTCATCTGAATCATTGTTTTGTATTTTGTTGTTTGTGCAAAAGTGGCAGTTGCCATTAAGATTACAACTAATCCAACTAATTTTTTGATTAAGTTAAATTTCATCTCCTTCATTATTTTAAAAAGTCAATAGACACATTATTTTTCTTTAAGAATTCGTTTTCTCCAGCCAAATCATAAGCTGTTTCGTCAAATTCTGTTTTAATATCTTTTTTCGCTCCAGCAGCAACCAAAGTTTTTAAGGTTGCATCATCTTTCGCAATCAAAGCTGCTTTGTGTAAAGCTGTATTTCCGTCTTCATCTTGTGTATTAAGATTCACACCTAATTCAATCGCTTTTTTCACCAAATTTACATTTCCTTTATCAACAGCAATGTGTAACAAAGTTGCACCTTTACTTTGAGTAGCTTTAAAATCAACTTTTGCATTTGTTAATAAAGCTTGTTTTTCTGCGAATGATTCATCATTTGGTTTGAAAGAATTGAACCAATAATAAGCCAAATTATTTCCATCTTTATCTACAATATCAGCTTTAGCGCCTTTTTCTAACAATAAAGAAACGATTTGAGATGTTCCAGAAGCAACAGCTTTTGTTAAAGCTGACTCACCATTTTTATTAACCGCATTTACATTGTTTGCTTTTGATAAAAATGTATTGATTAAATCTGTATTTTTTCCTCCAGCAGCAACCATTAATGCAGTGTTTCCTTCTTTATCAGCAATTTTAGCATCAACACCTTTTGATAAGATAAAGTTGATTGTTTCTGAGTTTCCTTTGCGAGATAAAGCGTGTAATAATGTTTGTCCGTCTGGATTTAACGCTTTCGGATTTAATTTATATTTTGTAATTAATTCTTGGAAAACTTCTACGCCATTTTCTTTTGTTCTCGAACCTTGTGTGGCAAAAAATAAAGCTTGATCAGTAGGTTTAATTCCTTTCGCGATTAATTTATCTATGATTGATAAGTTTCCTAATTTTGCAGCATAATCTGCTACAGTACGTCCATTAGCGTCTTTATCACTTAATGATAAACCTTTTGAAATAAAATATTCTGTAACTTTTAAATCATCATCATTCGCAATCGCTTGCATGATTAAGTTTGAACCATCTTCTCCTTTAACTTTTGGATTGGCACCAGCTTTAATCAACGCATCGTATACTGCGATATTCTGATTTCCAGCACTTGCTGCATATGTAATCACATCGTAACCATGGCTATCTTTGTAATGAACATCAGAACCTTTGGCTAATAAATAATTTACTAATTCTAAATTCCCCGCAGCAGCAGCCCATTGAAGATAAATTCTTGAGTGATGCGTTTTTTTATCAACAGAATTTCCTTCTTGTTCAATTAAAAATTTAGTCACATTAAAATCTGCTTTGTTATTAATCGCTATCACAACAGGATCAAAGAAGCCTCCATTTTGAAAAGAAGGACTATTTCCTTTCGAAATTTCAGTTTTTACAGTTTCTATTGTTGGATTATTTTTCCAAAAACCAGCGTCCATCAACGTGTTCGTCTGAGCTTGAATAAATGAAGCGACAAGGATAGCAGCAGAAATGAATAATTTTTTCATATGAATAGAATATATTGTAATAATTATTTAGACTAATTTTAATTTGATTTCAAAAGTATTATTTTTATTTATATTAATTCTAATTAAATCAAATAAATTTGGCTAATTCTGCTAAACATCAGTTTTTTGAAAACAAAAAAGATTGCTAATCTGCAATCTTTTATATTTCTAAACTACTTTATTCAGCTCGTCTTGGACCATTTTCTCTCGATTTCAAAACGTTTTCAACATCTTCCAATTTGAAACCTTTGGCTTTCAATAAAATTAAATAGTGATACAACAAATCCGCCGCTTCATTAATAAATAAATCATCGTTGTTGTCTTTGGATTCAATCACCAATTCAACTGCTTCTTCACCTACTTTTTGTGCAACTTTATTGATTCCTCTTTTGAATAATTTATTGGTATACGAATCTGGATCATTGTCTAAATCAATTCTATCGTTAATGGTTTGTTCCAATTCATATACAAATCCATGATTTGTTTCTTCTTTAAAACAAGTCGTAGAACCCGTATGACAAGTTGGTCCAAAAGGTTTTGCTTTGATTAAAACTGTATCGTTGTCGCAATCAACTGCGATAGATTTTACTTCCAAAAAGTTGCCTGATTCTTCACCTTTTGTCCATAATCTATTTTTTGAACGAGAATAAAAGGTCACTTTTCTAATTTCTTGGGTTTTGTTAAAAGCTTCTTCGTTCATGTAACCTAACATCAGAACCTTGTTGTTAAGATAATTTTGAATAATAACGGGAACTAATCCGTCGTTACTTTTATTGAAATCGATGTTCATCGTATCGGAATATTTTGTTCTTTTAAATAACTTTTAAGTGTTGGAATTGGAATTTCACCAAAGTGAAAAATACTTGCAGCCAATCCACCACTTGCATTTGTTTGGGTAAAAACTTCTGTAAAATGCTCCATTTTTCCTGCTCCACCAGAAGCAATTACTGGAAGATTTACAGCATCAGCAACCGCTTTTGTAATATCAATTTTGAAACCAGCTTTTGTTCCATCGCCATCCATAGACGTTAACAGAATCTCGCCAGCGCCTAATTCTTCTACTTTTTTGACCCAATCTAACGTTTCCCATTCGGTTTCAATTTTTCCACCGCTTACGAAAACTTTTTGTGTTCCATTTACATCGCGAGTATCTACTGCAACGACTACACATTGCGATCCAAATCGAGCTGCTAAATCTGCAATTAATTGAGGATTTTTGACAGCCGAAGAATTAACGGAAACTTTATCTGCACCAGCTTTGATGACCGCCGAAGCATCTTCCACAGAATTAATTCCGCCACCAACTGTAAACGGAATATTAATCGCTGAAGCAATTTTTTCAACCATTTCAGCTAAGGTTTTACGTTTTTCTAAAGTCGCTGTGATATCCAAAAAGACTAATTCATCAGCACCTTCTTCTACATATTTTTTTGCTAATTCCACTGGATCTCCCGCATCGCGTAAGCCCACGAAATTAACACCTTTTACCGTTCGTCCATCTTTGATGTCGAGACATGGTATGATTCTTTTCTTCAGCATATTAGTACAATTGTTTTAAGTCTTTCAACTGAATTCTCCCTTCGTAAATCGCTTTTCCAAGAATTGCTCCTTCACAACCTAATTCTTTTATTTTGATTAGATCATCGATTGAAGAAACGCCACCAGAAGCAATTAATTTGACCTCCGAAGTAGCTAAAATTTCTGCATATAATTCGTTTGAAGCTCCTTCTAACATTCCGTCTTTCGCGATGTCTGTACAAATCACATAATCAATACCTTTGGTTTTATATTCTTGAATAAAATCTATCACATCTAATTCTGACGTTTCTAACCAACCATGTGTTGCTATTTTTCGATCTTTAGCATCCGCGCCTAAAATGATTTTATCGCTTCCATACTGTGAAATCCATTCTTGAAATAATGTTGGATTTTGAACCGCAATACTTCCTCCAGTAATTTGGTTTGCGCCACATTCAAAAGCAATTCTAATATCATCATTAGCCTTAATTCCACCTCCAAAATCAACTTTTAAATTGGTTTTAGAAGCAATTAATTCTAATGTTTTATAATTGATGATTTGCTTTGATTTAGCGCCATCCAAATCCACCAAGTGCAAATATTCGATGCCGTAATCCTCGAATTCTTTTGCTACTTCCAACGGATTTTCGTTGTATATTTTTTTTGTATCGTAATCGCCTTGCGATAATCTGACGCATTTTCCGTCGATAATATCTATAGCTGGGATTATTCTCATTATTCTTTAGTTTTTAAGGTGTAAGACATAAGATCTAAGGTGTAACTTCTTACGCCTTACAACTTAAGTCTTAAATTTATTTTAATTCTTTCATGACCTCTTGGATTGCACGCTCCAATTGAGGATCTTTATTTTCTAATCGATCTAAGAATGTATTTTTAATATAAATGTCAGGTTTAACACCAGTTTTTTCTAAATTTTGTCCATCCAAAGTATAAGTTCCCCAACTTGGTAAACGATAAAACGAACCATCAACTAATCCTTTTCCAGAAGTAAAAATGATCCAACGATACGTTTCTTGACCGATGATTTTTCCTAATTTTAAGGCTTTGAATCCTGCGGCTGTCATTTCTGCATCGCTTAATGAGTATTCGTTAATTAATAAAACAATTGGTTTTCCTGACGGTGCAAAGTTCGGTTGAACAGTTAATTGTCCTTCACGATATTTCCATTTCAAATAAGGTCTTTGTGATAAAAAGTTCAAGACTTTATCATGTACGTTTCCACCTGTATTGAAACGCAAATCTAAAATGACACCATCTTTTCTATTCTCTTGCTCTACCATGTCTAATAAAAACACATCCAATTCAGAAGTAGACATATTTTTCATGTACGAATAAGCGATTCTATCGTTGCTTAATTTTTTTACACGCTGACGATTTTCATAAATCCATTCATCATATAAAAGCGATTTCAATTCGTTATTTGAAATTGGATGAATCTTCGTCGAAATTGTTTTTCCTTTTCGGTCAAATTCAAGAGTTAATTCTTCTAATTTTTTAGGCGTTGTAAAATAAGTTTCACGATTTTGGTTTGGATCGATTTTTTGTCCATTTACACTCACTAAAATATCACCTTCTTGAACATCAACATTTTTAAGGAAAGCAGGAGATTTTCGTAAGATTTTTTCAACTGCAAAAGGTTGATCTTTTTTGAAAATAATTCCTGTTTCGTTGGTGAAATAATTCAATCTTCGACTTTCTTCTTTTCCGAAAGATGAAAAACCTAAATGCGAAGAATTCAATTCACCTAATAGATCATTTAACAAAATTCTTAAATCATTTCGATTGTTTACATAAGGTAAAAAGGTTGCGTATTGTTCTTTTTTCGCTTTCCAATCGATTCCGTGAAAATTCTCATCATAGAAATTTTCTTCTACTCCAGCCCAAGCTTCCTCGTACATTTGATTGAATTCTGAAGCCAAGTTTTTATTGAAATTATATTTAATACTAACTTTTTCAGGATTTGTAGAACTAATGCTAAATTTGTAAACAGAATTATCGATTAAAGCATAAAGATTTTTCTCATTTTTTACGATAAAATCAGCGCCTTTGTTGAATATTTTATCTGTTTTATCTTCTTCAAAATCAGTGGTTGTTTTTCTGTATAACTGAAATTTACCATTTTCTTGATTGGTGTTATAGAATAAAAATTGCTTTTTATCATCCGCAAAAACAAAAGGATTTGTCTGATATCCAAAATGGTCTGTTGCCAATTCAATTCTTTCTAAGAATCCTTCTGGATTAATAGTTAATGCTTTAAAATCGTTCTTTTCTTCTTTTTTCTCTTTCTTCTCAACCTTTTTTTCTTCTACAAATAAATTATCAAATTTTTCTGATTTATAAGCTTGATCAAACCAATCTAAAGAAGCACGATAAATACTCGATTCTTGCATTCCCAAAGGATAGGAAGGATTTTTTCTGTCGCTTGAAAAATAAATGTATTTTCCGTCTGGTGACCAAGTAGGGTCAGCTTCTGAAACACCAGTATTTGTTAAATTAACCGTTGTATTTTTCTTGATGTTGTGAATAAAAATATCTAACTCGAAATTACGTTTTGCAGAGAATAACACATATTCATCATTTGGAGAAAAAGATGGTTTCGAATTTTGGAAAGCCCAAATTTCATCTTTAACAATTGTTGATGATTTAAGTGATTTCAAATCTAATAATCTTACTTCATCGCGTCCGCTTAAATAAACAGCTTGTGATAAATCGTTGTTGAATGTAATGTCTCGATTATTTCTTAAATCAGAAGTTAATTGTTCAACTTTTCCTTTTCCGTCAGCCGAAATTTTAAACCAATTTTGGTAACCTTTATACGTTTGGTTGAAGATTAAATTTTTGTTGTCTTTTAACCATTTTACTTCTAAAACACGCTCTTTTCCATCAGAAATTTGATTGACAAACTTTCCTTCATTATCCGAAACAAAAATAATTCCTCTGCTTACAAAGGCCATTTTCTTTCCATCAGGAGAAATGTCAAAATAATCGATGTTATTATCAACTTCAAAATTTTGCTCTTTTTCTAAAGATTTATTCGAATTAACATTAATTGTAAGAGGTTTCGACGTTTTAGTTTTTACATCGTAAACAAATAATTGATAATCTTTTTCGAAAACAACTTTTGAACCATCAGCTGAAACAAAAGGTTTTTTAATCGAAGTTTCAAATTTTGTTAACGCTTCTTTTTTACCATTTGCTAATTGATATAAGTTGTATTCGCCATTATTTTCGTCCGAAATAAAATAAATAATTCCGTTTTTATCAACCGTAGGATTAAAATCTTTTCCGTTATAATCGGTATATTGTTTATAACTTTTTGTGGTTGGATTATATCCTAATAAATCTGGATTATTTTCGCCTTTGTATCTTTTTCGTGTAACTTGACTTGCACTTTCAGACGAGTTAGTGAAAATATATTCGCCTTGAGGAGTTTCTACTAAACCATTTGTTGTATTAAAATAATTTGTAAAAAGCGCTTCTGGTGTTTTTCCATCTAAATCAATTTTAAAACTTCCAAATCCATTATTTTGATTTGATGTAAAATAGATCGATTTACTGTCCCAACTCCAACTCTCGACTTCATCTTTGGCTTGATGAAAAGTCAATTGCTTAATTTGTCCACCATTTATAGGCATTATATAAATATCGTAATTTCCATATTGATTAGAGCTGAATGCCAGCCATTTTCCGTCTGGTGAAACACGAGGATTGATTTCTTCTCCTTCTAAAGCTGTTATTCTTGCAGCATTCCCGCCATTTATATCGGTTGACCAGATGTCGCCATCGTAACTAAAATAAACCGTTTTAGCATCAGGACTTAAAGAAGGAGTAGAAGTGAAGTACACTTTTTCTTGAGCAGAAACCTGCGAAATTGCAAAAGCACTAAGTATAGTAAAAACTATTTTTTTCATGTGTGTGAATTTATAATTACTATAAACTTAGAAAGTTTTTTAGTATTTGTTCTCCTATTCTTGCAGATTTCTCTGGGTGAAATTGAGTTGCGTAAAAATTATCTTTATGTAAAGCTGCTGAATATTCTAAAATATAGTCTGTTTTCGCGATCGTATATTCTGAATTTTCGCAATAAAAACTATGTACATAATAAAAGTCGGAGTTCTCTTCTACTTCGTTAAACAAAGGTGTTTTTAAGTCATAAATCGTATTCCAGCCCATGTGAGGAACGATTTCGGTTGATGGAAATAACTTGACTTGAATAGGGAAAATTCCTAAACAATCGGTATTTCCTTCTTCCGAATAAGCGCACATTAATTGTTGTCCCAAGCAAATGCCTAAGGTTGGTTGTTTTAAGTTTTTAATGACTTTATCTAATCCTTTTACTTTTAAATAAGTCATTGCGGAACTTGCTTCTCCAACTCCTGGAAAAATTACTTTGTCAGCATTTTGCAAAGTTTCAAAATCGTCTGTAATTATAGCTTCGAACCCCAAACGAGTTACTGCATTATATACCGATTTTACATTTCCTGCATTGTATTTTACTATTGCTACCATATTCTTTGATTTACGACTTTTGATTTACGATTGATATTAATCTTAAATCTTCATTCGTCAATTATAAAAGTCCTTTTGTTGAGGGTAAAATCATTTTTTCAGGATCGCGTTTTACAGCTACTTTAATGGTTTTTGCAAACGCTTTGAAAATAGCTTCGATTTTGTGGTGCTCGTTTGTTCCTTCCGCTTTGATATTTAAGTTTGCTTTTGCTCCGTCTGTAAATGATTTGAAAAAGTGATAAAACATCTCAGTTGGCATTTGACCAATCATTTCGCGTTTAAAATCAGCTTCCCAAACTAACCAGTTTCTTCCGCCAAAATCAATTGCTGCTTGTGCTAAGCAATCGTCCATCGGTAAAGTAAATCCGTAACGTTCGATACCTAATTTATTTCCTAATGCTTGCGCAAAAACTTCACCTAAAGCAATTGCTGTATCTTCAATCGTGTGGTGTTCGTCCACTTCTAGATCTCCATCCACTTTTATCACTAAATCCATTTGTCCATGACGAGCGATTTGATCTAACATATGATCGAAAAAGTGAATTCCTGTCGAAATATCCGATTTTCCTGTTCCGTCAAGATTTAAATCAATTTTAATCTTTGTTTCATTCGTATTACGAACAATTGAAGCAGTGCGATTTTGAAGTTTTAAGAACTCGTAAATCTCTTTCCATGAAGTTGTTTTTAAAGCAATCGCATCATTTAATCCTTTGTTATCATTGATTTCGTCTGCGCCTAAAGCTTCATCATTCGCGATAAAAATTCCTTTTCCACCAAGATTTTGAGCTAATTTAACATCCGTTATTCGATCACCGATTACAAACGAATTTGTTAAATCATATTCAGGGTTATTGATATACTCTGTTAATAAAGCCGTTCCAGGTTTACGCGTTGGCGCATTTTCATGAGCAAAAGTTTTATCAATGTAAATATCCTCGAATTTCACGCCTTCATTTTCGAATGCTTTCACTACGAAATTTTGTATTGGCCAAAATAATTCCTCAGGATTAGAAGGCGTTCCTAAACCATCTTGGTTGGTCACCATAACTAATTCGTAGTCCAATTCTTTTGCAATTTTACCTAAATAAGTAAAGGCTTCTGGATAGAATTCTAATTTGGAAAAGCTGTCAACTTGGTAGTCAGCTGGCTCTAAAATCATTGTTCCATCACGATCTATGAATAGTATTTTTTTCATTTTAGTTGTTTTTGATGTCATTCCGATGTTAGGAGGAATCTCAGAGATTTCTCATTTCACTGTCGTTTCATTCGAAATGACAAATTATATTATTTTAAGTGTTTGTATTAATTTCTGATTTTCAACTTCCGTTCCAACTGTAATACGTAAACAATTTTCGCATAAATCGTCGTTGTTTCTGTTACGAATTACAATTCCTTTTTCGACCAATTGATTGTAACGTTCGTTTGCATTATCAACTTTAATCAAAATGAAATTCGAATCGCTTGGATAGATTTTTTCTACAAATGAGATATCAGTTAAAGCATTTTCTAGAACTTCTTTTTGTTGAATAATCGTATTTGTAATAGCTATCACTTTATCGTAATCGCTTAAAATTTCAATCGCTTTTAATTGTGTTAATTGATTGATGTTATAAGGTGGTTTTATTTTATTTAAAACATCCACAATTTCTTGTGAAGCATACAAAATTCCTAAACGAATTCCTGCTAAACCAACCGCTTTCGACAAAGTTTGGGTAACAATTACGTTTGGATAATTTTTGATTTCTTCTATCCAAGACTGTTCTGTGGCGAAATCGATATAAGCTTCGTCGATAATTATTAAGCCATTGAAACGATTCACAATTTCTAAAATAGTTTCTCTTTTGATGATTTCTCCTGTTGGATTATTAGGAGAGCATAAAAAAATCATTTTTGTATTTTCATCTACTTTTGAGAAAATATCTTCGATGTTTGGTTGAAAATCTTCTTTGTTTAATAACGATTTTCGGTATTCAATAGCATTTAAATTCGCTAAAACACCATACATTCCATAGGAAGGTGAAATCGCAATAACATTATCTTGATTCGGTTCGCAAAATGCTCGGAAAATTAAATCTAACACTTCGTCACTTCCATTTCCTAATAGAATCTGATTTGCAGGAAAGTTTTTGATTTCACTTAAAATCGATTTTACATTACGTTGTAAAGGATCAGGATAACGATTCAATCCATTATTGAAAGGATTTTCGTTCGCATCCAAGAAAACGAAATCGTTATTTATTTCTTGAAATTCGTCACGAGCTGATGAATAAGCTTTCAGCGTTTTTACGTTAGGACGAATGATGTTATTTATGTTGAATGAATTCATGTACGATTTTTGATTTACGATTTTAGATCATTTAGTCTTAAGGTTACAGCATTTTTGTGCGCAAATAATTCTTCTGCTTCTGCCATTAATTCGATTGCTGGACCAATATTTTTAATTCCCTCAGCAGTTAATTTTTGAAACGTGATTTTCTTGATAAAACTATCAAATGAAACTCCAGAATAATTCTTTGCATAACCATTGGTTGGTAAAGTGTGATTAGTTCCTGAAGCATAATCTCCAGCGGATTCGCACGAATAATTTCCTAAGAAAACAGAGCCTGCATTAATAATTTTTGCGATGTAATTGTCAGCCGTTTTGCAAGCAAAAATTAGATGTTCTGGCGCGTAAATATTAGAAAAATTCACACATTCTTCGATAGAATTTAAAACAATTCCTCTTGAATTTTCTAAAGCTTTAGTTGCTAATTCTTTTCTTGGTAGAACTTCTAATTGAGCATTAATTTCAACAATTGTTTCGTTTAATGTTTGCTCGTTTGTTGTTAATAAAATCACTTGTGAATCTATTCCGTGTTCTGCTTGCGATAGTAAATCGGCTGCGACATATTTAGGAACTGAAGTTTTGTCAGCAATTACTAAAACCTCGCTTGGACCTGCGGGCATGTCGATCGCTACACCAAAGTTTTGAGCTACTTGTTTTGCTGCGGTTACATATTGATTTCCCGGTCCAAAAATTTTATCAACTTTTTGTATTGTTTGTGTTCCAAAAGTCAACGCACCAATCGCTTGGATTCCGCCAACTTTATAAATCTTCTCAATTCCAATTAAATTTGCTGTATATAAAATCGCTGGGTGAATTTTTCCTTCTTTGTTAGGAGGTGTACACAAAATAATGTTTTGGCAGCCCGCTAATTTTGCAGGAATTCCTAGCATTAATGTTGTTGAGAATAAAGGAGCCGTTCCTCCTGGAATATAAATTCCTACATTTTCTATACCTCGAGATTCTCTCCAACAATTTACACCTCTTGTTGTTTCAATAACTTTTATTTCTTCTCGTTGTTCAGCGTGAAATTTCTCAATATTAGAAGCTGCTAATTGAATTGCTTGTTTTAAATCTTCAGAAATTAAAGTTTTTGCTTCTTCAATTTCTTGAGTAGAAACTTCTATAGAAGTTAACTTAACTTGATCAAATTTTTCTGTAAAATCAATTAAAGCTTGATCTTTTTCGATTTTAATTTTTTCAAAAACATCTAAAACGATTTTTTGTAAATCTTGTGCTTCTTTCGTTGGTCGAGCTGTTAACGTTGACCAATCTGAAAGTTGAGGTTTTATATATGTTTGCATTTTTTTAGTTTTAAGTTCTAGGACCTAAGATCTAAGGTTTTTGTTGTCATCTTTATGACTTATACCTTAAGACTTATATCTTATAAAATCATTTTCTCAATTTCTAATACTAAAATTCCTTCTGCACCCAAAGCTTTCAATTGCTCGATGATGTCCCAAAAAGTATCTTCTTTAATGACAGTGTGGATTGATGACCAACCTTTTTCGGCCAATGGTAAGACTGTTGGAGATTTCATTCCGGGCAACAAAGCAATGATTTCTTCTAACTTTTCGTTTGGTGCGTTTAATAAAATATATTTGTTTTCAGAAGATTGTTTTACTGCTTCGATTCTAAATAAAAGACGATCTACAATAGCTTGTTTTTCAGCATCAAGATTTTTATTAGAAATTAAAACAGCTTGCGATTCAACTACCGTTTCCACTTGTTTTAAACCGTTTGTTAATAAAGTAGAACCTGTAGAAACGATATCAAAAATAGCATTTGCCAAACCTATACTTGGTGCAATTTCTACGCTTCCACCGATTTCTTCAATTTTGACATTAATTCCTTTTTCTTGGAAGAATTTTCCTAAAATACGTGGATAAGAAGTAGCAATTTTTTTATCTTGAAAATAACTTAAATCCGTATAAATTTCATCTTTCGGAATCGCTAAACAAAGCTTACAGCCTGCAAATCCTAATTGACGAATTTGTGTAACATTTTTATCTTTTTCCCAAACTTCATTTTCGCCTAAAATGCCTATATCAGCAACGCCTTGTTCTACATATTGTGGAATATCGTCGTCACGTAAGAATAAAACTTCGATAGGGAAATTTGGAGATTCGGTTCTTAATTTTCGATTACTTGTAGAGATTTTAATTCCGCAATCTTTCAATAATTCGAGTGATTTTTCACTTAATCGACCGCTTTTCTGAATGGCTATTTTTAATTTACTCATTTTTAATATTTTATATTTTTAAGTTTGAGTAAATCGATGATTAAATCTTGAAGTAACAAAAAATCCCGTTCGATTTACTCAAACGGGACTTAGATATTGTGATAAAATCATTACATACCACTATCTGCTCGCTTGAGTGCAAGTATGATGGTGATGATGATGTAATTGATTTGTGTACATTTTTATTTTTTTGTTGGAACAAATGTAGAAAGGAAATTTTAATTGACAATGAATTTTTTTAAAATTAGTAAATAAACTTGTTATTAATTATGAAAACCTTATTTTTTTCTATTTTTATTAAAAAGAACTCAAATATTTATTGAGTTTTATTGATTTGATTAATTCTCAATATTTTATAGAAAGTTCGGTTACATCCAAAACTTTCTTTTATTTTTGCAGTAATATATGTTAGAAAAACAAGAAGCACAATACGAAAAAGTAGTTTTAGTTGGATTGATTACACGTGAACAATCCGAAGAAAAACTGACGGAATATATGGACGAATTGGAGTTCTTAGCTTATACAGCTGGAGCGACAGTTGGAGAACGTTTTACGCAAAGAATGGACAAACCTGATTCTAAATTCTTTGTAGGAAGCGGGAAATTAGATGAAATCACAGCTTTTGTCGAAGAATATGATATTGATACAGTTATTTTTGATGATGAATTAACGCCTTCTCAATTGAAAAATATTGAGAAAGTTGTCAACAAAAAAATCATCGACCGTACACAATTGATTTTAGATATTTTTGCTCAACGTGCACAGACTTCTTATGCCCGTACGCAAGTAGAATTAGCTCAATATCAATATTTATTACCTCGATTAACACGAATGTGGACGCACTTAGAGCGTCAGCGTGGAGGAATTGGTATGCGTGGTCCTGGTGAAACTGAAATTGAAACGGATAGACGTATTATTCGTGATCGAATTACGTTATTGAAAGAGAAACTGAAAGGGATCGATAAGCAAATGGCAACTCAACGTAAAAATCGTGGTGCATTGGTGCGCGTTGCGTTGGTTGGGTACACAAATGTTGGGAAATCAACGTTGATGAATGTTTTATCGAAATCTGAAGTTTTTGCCGAAAATAAATTATTTGCAACATTAGATACAACGGTTCGTAAAGTGGTGATTGGTAATTTACCTTTCTTATTAACGGATACGGTTGGGTTTATTCGTAAATTGCCTACACAATTGGTAGAATCGTTCAAATCTACGTTAGATGAGGTTCGTGAAGCTGATTTGTTAGTGCATGTTGTGGATATTTCGCATGCGAGTTTTGAAGATCATGTAAATTCGGTGAATCAAATTTTAGCTGAAATTGAGTCGAAAGAGAAACCAACGATTATGGTTTTCAATAAAATTGATAATTTTTCTTATATCAAACAAGATGAAGATGATTTGTCTGAAAAGAAATTCGAGAATTATTCATTAGAAGATTGGAAACGTACGTGGATGGCGAAAACAGATTATCCGACATTGTTTATTTCGGCAGCGGAAAAAGATAATTTAGAAGATTTGCGCAAAACAGTTTATGAAGAAGTGAAAGAAATTCACATGAAACGTTTTCCTTATAATAACTTTCTTTTTCAGTATTATGATGAAGAAGAAGAAAATGATACGGAAGAATAAAGATAGAAAGAGTTCAGTTTTTGGACTCTTTTTTTGTTAACTTCAACATCTAATTGATAAAATATGATAGAGCAATTGAAATCAACTTTGCAAGATTTAGCGGATGAAGGAAAAGCAAAAATTATGATGCGTTTTTTCAAAACTGGAAAAGGAGAATATGGCGAAGGAGATATTTTTTTTGGGATTTCTGTTCCGAATCAGCGTTTGATTGCGAAAGAATTTTATCAACAAGTTTCATTAAATGAACTCAAAAATTTATTGAATTCCGATATTCACGAATATAGATTAACTGCTTTGTTGATGTTGGTTTTGAAGTACGAAAAATCAAAAGATGAACTTGTAAGAAAAGAAATCATCGATTTTTATCTTGCTCAAACTTCTCAAATTAACAATTGGGATTTGGTTGACACAAGTTGTTATAAAATTTTGGGACATTATTGTTTTCATCAAAAACGAGAAGAATTGCTTTTTGAATTGGCGGATTCTGAAGATTTGTGGGAAAAACGAATTGCAATTGTATCAACGATGTATTTTATCAAACAAAAATCATTTTCAATTATTCCTGAAATTGTGTTGAAAAATCTTAATCATTCGCACGATTTAATGCACAAAGCAAATGGTTGGATGTTGCGTGAAATGGGAAAAATGAACGAAGAAAAATTGATTGAGTTTTTGGACGAATATACATTACAAATGCCAAGAACAACGTTGAGATATGCGCTCGAAAAAATTGATCCAATTCTCAAAGATTATTATATGAAATTGAAATAGTTTGCATAAAAAAGTCGCTCTGTGAGCGACTTTTTATTTTATATCA
>NZ_DDBA01000027.1:0-62748 GCF_002333005.1 Empedobacter sp. UBA2044 | reverse complement strand
ATTTTTTCAGGACGTTACACAAGAATAAATTCTTACAAAATAACATGACCTAATTTAGTCAATTTTTGATGATCTAAAACTTTGATTTTTCTTCCTTCAACTTCGATTAATTCATCAGTTTTGAATTCGGAAATCAAACGAATTGCAGATTCTGTTGCTGTTCCAATCAAATTTGCCATTTCTTCGCGTGTCAACGAAATGTTGATAAATCCGTCTTTGTCTGTTCCTAATTTTCCTTCTAATAAAATTAAAACTTCAGCCAAACGTTCGCGAACTGTTTTTTGTGCTAAATAAGTAATTGTTCTTGCATATTCTCCCAAATCTTTTGCAATTCTTTGTAAAATATTGAAAGCTAATTTTGGATTAACTTCTAATAATTTTAAGAAGAATTTTTCTGGAATATAATATATTTCAACTGGCGTCATTGCAGTTGCAGATGCACCAAAAACTTCTTGACTTAAGATTGAGCGATAACCGATAATGTCACCTTCGTTGATAAAACGTAGAATTTGCTCTTTTCCATTAAAACCAATTTTGAACAACTTAGCAGTTCCTTTCATGACGCAATATATACCTTTTGGTGTATGACCTTCTTGTATAATTTCGTCTCCTTTTTTTAGGTTGATGATTTTCTTTTCTTGCTCAAACTCCAATAATTCTTCCTTACTAAAAACCCCGAAAGACTCTGGGTTATCAAACATCGCTTTAATCGATACTACATTCTCATTAAACTCTGACATATCTTGTTGTTATGACTTAATTCATACAAAGTTAACGTTAATTCTGATAAAAGGAAAGTAATTTTGTAAAATAGTATGGAAGAGAATTGTTTTCACTGTGGTCAACGGATTGAAGAAGAGGTTATTCAGTTCGATGAAAAGGATTTTTGTTGTCAGGGTTGTAAAACGGTTTACGAGATTTTAAACGTAAATAATCTAAAAGATTATTACGACCTTAATCGTAATGCAGGTTTGCGTCCTGATGGAAAAAGTAATCATCAATTTGATTTCTTAAACACAAAAGAAATCTTTGATAAAGTTGTCGATTTTTCAGATGACGGCGTTACAGTTGTCTCCTTTTACGTGCCTGTAATGCACTGTACTTCGTGTGTTTGGTTGTTAGAAAGTTTGGATACGATTAATCCAAATATTATATCTTCTAATGTCAATTTTACGCAAAAAACTGTTCAGATTACGTATCGTGATGCGGATTTGAAATTAGGTGATTTGGCAAGATTTATTACAAATTTAGGCTACAAACCTTCGATTAATCTAAAAACATTAGACAAAAAGAAAAAAAGCAAAGTCGATCGTTCTTTGGTGAGCAAATTGGTAATTGCAGGATTCTGTTTTGGGAATATTATGCTTTTATCGTTTCCAGAATATGTCGAAGTTTTTGGTAATGTAAAAGAACAATGGTTAGATCAAAACAAAGGATATTTCCGTTGGACAATGTTCGCGTTATCGTTGCCTGTTTTCTTTTATTCATCTACCGATTATTTTGTTTCGGCTTGGCAAGGTCTGAAAAATAAATATATCAATATCGATGTGCCAATTGCGTTAGGAATTATCGTGATTATGTTCAAATCGACTTATGATATCATTTTTGATATTTCGCCAGGTTACTTTGATACATTAGCGATGCTTTTATTTTTGATGTTGACAGGTAAATGGTTTCAGCAACAAACAATGCAAGCATTGGCATTTGATCGAGATTACAAATCGTTTTATCCAATTGCAGTTGCAAAACTAGAAAATGGTTATGAACAACCAATTTTGTTGGCTGATTTGAAAAAAGGTGATCGAATTTTAATTAGAAATGAAGAAATTATTCCAGCCGATGCTATTTTGATGAAAGGTGAAGCGATGATTGATAACTCGTTTGTGACGGGAGAATCTCGTTTGATTCAGAAAAAAGCTGGAGATAAAATATTTGCTGGTGGAAAACAATCTGGTCATGCAATTGAGTTGGAAATTATTTCGGATGTTAATCAAAGTTATTTAACCCAATTATGGAACAATGATGCTTTCCAGAAAGAAGAATCTGAGTTGAATGCTTTGACGAATAAAATCAGTCATTATTTCACATTAATCATCCTTATTATTACAGCAATTTCTGCTGTTTATTGGTATTTCCACGATTCTTCAAAAATATTAGAAGTTGTTACATCAATCTTAATTATCGCTTGTCCTTGTGCGTTAGGTTTATCGTCTCCGTTTATTTTGGGACACATGATGCGTATTTTTGGTAATAAGAAATTCTATGTAAAAAATACATCGACAGTCGAAAGAATGGAGAAAATTACAGATGTAGTTTTTGATAAAACGGGTACAATTACGGAAAGTGATGAAGCGCAAGTGCAATACGAAGGGAAAGAACTTTCTGAGTATCAAAAGCAATTGGTGAAAGCATTGATTAGAAACTCTAATCACCCGTTAAGTCGTACGTTATATAAGAAGTTGACAGTTGATGATCATTTACCGATTTCTAATTACGAAGAGATTGTAGGTAAAGGTCAGCAAGCTGATGTAGATGGACATCAAATAAAAGTTGGTTCGAGAAGTTTTACGAATGCTATTTTTAATGAAAATACTTTAAATCAATCTCAAGTATTTATATCAATTAATGAAGAAGTTTTTGGTAAATTTGTTTACACCAATCGATATAGAAAAGGTTTAGATCGTTTATTGAAAGAATTGGATGCTTATCAGTTACACGTTTTGTCTGGGGATAATGATTCTGAAAAAGAATATTTAGAAACTATTTTTCCAACCAATGCAAAATTGATTTTTAATCAATCGCCAACTGATAAGTTAGAATACATCAAACAATTGGAACAAGATGGGAAGAAAGTGATGATGCTTGGAGATGGATTGAATGACGCTGGAGCTTTGAAACAAAGTACAGTAGGGATTTCTATTTCTGAGGATATTAACAGTTTTTCACCTTCGTGCGATGGAATTTTGGATGCAAAAAGTTTTTCGGCAATTCCAAATTTTTTGAAGTTATCGAAGACCACGATGAAATTTGTAAAAATTGCTTTTTTCATCAGTTTCTTGTATAATATTGTTGGACTTAGTTTTGCTGTTTCTGGTTATTTACAGCCAGTTGTAGCGGCTATATTAATGCCAATAAGTTCTATCTCAGTGTTAATTTTTGCAACGGCAAGTACCCGAATTGCGGATAAATTAACAAAATGGAATTTAGATTGATTTTAAATTAGAGTTATACATACTGCTCTGACCAAAATCATTGTGATAAGAACTTAGGGCTTTGTAATTTTGTGGAGCTATGGGGATATTATTATTAATGATATTAGTTAGTGTCTCTTTGGGGGCAATTTTCCTTCTTTTATTCTTTTTAGGGTACAAGAAAGGGCAGTTTGACGAAGACGAATCTCCAGCGGTGAGAATGTTAAAAGATGATAAAAAAACACAAGATAAAATCGACTCATAATGCAAATGCAGACTTTTAGTTACGACAATAAGATCGTAAAGTATTTCCTTTATGCCACATTGTTTTGGGCAGTTATGGCATTTTTCTTTGGAGTATTGGTTGCAACTTTGTTGTTTTTTCCTACGTTACCAGAATACATCTTCGGATCGGATGATGGAACAATTGGAGGAAACATTCAAGGACTAATCAATTCGCAAGGAAAACTTGGTTTTGGTAGATTAAGAATGATTCACACAACATTTGCGGTATTCGCCTTTGTTGGGAACTCTTTCTTTACTGGAGCTTATTATTCAATGCAAAGGTTGTTGAAAACCAGAATGTACAGCGATGTTTTAAGCTGGATCGTTTTCTGGGGATGGCAATTATTTATTGTATTATCATTTGTAACATTTATCTTAGGATACAACACTTCTAAAGAGTATGCTGAGCATGAATGGCCAATTGATATTTTAATCGCGTTAGTTTGGGTATTGTTTGGAGCACAAATGTTCTTAACGATTGCTAAGCGTCGTGTACGTCACTTGTACGTTGCAATTTGGTTCTATATCGGAACTTGGGCAGCAATTACAATGTTACACGTGTTTAACAATTTAGAAATCCCAGTAACATTTAGTTTAACAGCTCCAAAATCGTACTCTTTATATTCTGGAGTTCAAGATGCGTTAGTACAATGGTGGTACGGGCACAACGCCGTAGCATTCTTCTTAACGACACCTATCTTAGGATTAATGTATTACTTTGTACCAAAAGCAGCTAATAGACCTGTATTCTCATACAAATTATCTATTATCCACTTTTGGTCATTAATCTTCATTTATATTTGGGCTGGTCCTCACCACTTGCTTTATACAGCATTACCAGGTTGGGCGCAAGCTTTAGGAACAGGTTTCTCTATCATGTTAATCGCTCCATCTTGGGGAGGTATGTTAAATGGTTTATTAACATTACGTGGTGCATGGGATAAAGTAAGAGAAAATCCTATTTTGAAATTCTTCGTAGTTGCCTTAACTTGTTATGGTATGGCTACTTTTGAAGGTCCAATGTTAGCAACAAAAACATTAAATAAAATTGGTCACTTTACAGACTGGGTTCCTGCTCACGTACACGTAGGTACTTTAGGATGGAATGGATTTATCGCTTTTGGTATGATCTATTACTTAGCACCAAAATTATTCAATACAAAATTAGCATCTGTAAAGATGGCTAACGCTCACTTCTGGATTGGTACTTTCGGTATCTTATTCTGGGTAATTCCTATGTATGTTGCAGGATGGACACAAGGTTTAATGTGGAAACAATTTGCAGCAGACGGAACATTAGAATATGGTAACTTCTTACAAACAGTTACTATTCTTAAAAAATGGTTATATCCATTACGTGCATTTGGTGGAACATTATATTTATTAGGATCAATCTTAATGATTATCAATGTTTGGAAAACTGTAAAATCTGGACACTTTGTTGCAAACGAGGAAGCAGAGGCACCAGCTTTAGCACCAAAAGCTTCTACACGTGCACAAGGAGAAGGTGTTCACTCTTGGATTGAGAGAACTCCATTAGTAATGACAATTGGAGCAGTATTAACTTTAGCTGTTGGTGGTTTAGTAGAGATTGTTCCTACAATCGTAGTAAAATCGAACGTACCTACAATCGCAAGTATCAAACCTTATACTCCGTTAGAATTAGAAGGACGTGATTTATATATTCGTGAAGGATGTAATGCTTGTCATACGCAAATGGTTCGTCCATTCCGTGACGAAGTAAAACGTTATGGTGAATACTCTAAAGCAGGAGAATTTGTTTACGATCACCCATTCTTATGGGGTTCTAAAAGAACTGGTCCAGACTTACACCGCGAAGGAGGTAAAAACCCAGATGCTTGGCATTACAAACACATGTGGAATCCACGTTCTACATCAGATGGTTCTATCATGCCACGTTACCCTTGGTTAATTGACAATAAATTAGACCGTGAGTTAACGCGTGATAAAATGAAATCAATGGTTGCATTAGGTGTTCCTTATCAACAAGAAGATTTTGACAGTATGCAAGTTTCTATGAACAAACAAGCTTTAGCAATCGAGCAAACTATCTTTAAAGATGCGTCTGACTTGAAAGAGTTATATGCGAAAAAAGAAGCAGAAGCTAAACAACAAGGTAAAGAGTTTGTTCCGTTAAGAGATCGTGAGATTACAGCGTTAATCGCATATTTACAACGTTTAGGAACAGATATCAAAGCTGAACAAGTAGAGACAGCAAGTAACTAATGTTAAAATATTATAAAGAATTCCTTTCTCAGTATGAGTATGCATCTTTATTGCAGACATTAATCCTAATAGGATTTATAGCAGTCTTTGTGACGATTTTTGTTAAGGTTATGAAAAAACCAAAAGAGTTTTACAAAGACAGCGAGTCAGCAGCTTTAGATTTAGAACCAGAAGAGAACGAAAAAAATAATACAAAATGAGACAACGTACCCCGGCTTATATATTTATTCCATTAACGCTATTAGCAGTAATCTTAGCGTTTACAATGGTGACGCCAGTAGATGTGGTGCCAGAACCAGGTTTTCAAGGAATGATGCACAATTTATTGGAGCACTTGAAACATGTGTTTGCACAAGGAATTTTCTGGGCAGTATTAGCAGTTGCAATCGTGATGCTTTTAATCATCAATGCTTTAAACAAAGTTGTTGAAGCAGAGAAATTTAAAAGATTATCTGAAGAAGAACAAGCTAAATATTTAGAAGATGGTAAAATCGGTTACTTCAAAAGATTGTTCAGTAGTGCTGGTAAAAAACAATCAGACGAAGAAGAAGAATCTATTATCTTAGATCACGGTTTTGACGGAATCAAAGAGTTAGACAACGCTTTACCACAATGGTGGTTATCATTATTCTACTTTGGTGTAGTATTTATGGTAGTTTACGTAATGGCATATAGCTTCACTGACTTTGCTCACATGGACAAAGAATACGAAGAAGAAATGGTTTACAAAGATGCGCAAGATAGTATTTGGGCAGTTGCAAATGATATTGATATCACAGGAGCTGTAAACAAATCTAACGATCCTGCAATCGTAGAACAAGGTAAAAAAATCTTTGAGCAAAACTGTACACAATGTCACATGGAAGGTGGTAAAGGAGGTATTGGACCAAACTTAACTGATGATTACTGGGTGAATCATGTAGAAGATAGTTTGTTCAAAAATATCTATCACATTGTTTATAATGGATCTCCTCACAATCCTCAAATGCGTGCATTTGGTCAACGTAAAGAGTTATCTGGATTAGCAATTGAGAAAGTAGCTTCTTATGTTTATTACATCAACCAAAAAGAACCTACGAAAACAGTTGCAGAAGGTGCAGCTGCTCCTCAAGGTGACTTAATGGAAGCATGGAAACAAAAGTAATTCATTAAATAATTACAACAAATATCATATTGAAAGAGAGCTTATTTATAAGCTCTCTTTTCTTTTTTAGTCGTAAATTTGTATACATTTAAAATTCACTAAAATGAGTGTTCAAAATTCTGACCCAAAAGATGAATTTAATTTAGACGATTATTTGGATGATAACAACCAAATGAAAGAAGATGTTCGTAGTTCCATTGGAACCATGGAGCGAACTGGAGAACGTAAATGGGTTTATCCTAAAAAGCCAAAAGGTAAGTTTACAAACTATAGGACGTATGTAAGTTATGTATTGTTAGCAATATTAATCTTAACGCCTTTCTTTAAATTACCTAATGGAAATCCATTATTCAAATTTGATGTTTTGCACAGCCAATTCATCTTATTCGGATTTCCGTTCTTTACATCCGATTTCTTCCTTTTAGCTTTAGGAATGATTACGACAATTATTTTCATCGTATTATTCACCATGGCTTATGGTCGTTTGTTCTGCGGATGGGTATGTCCGCAAACAATTTTCTTGGAAATGGTTTTCCGAAAAATAGAATACGCCATAGAAGGAGATAGAGCAAAACAAATTAGATTAGATAAGCAAGATTGGGACGAAGAAAAAATTCGTAAAAAATTATTGAAATGGACCATCTTCGCTATCATTTCATTTATTATTGCTAATGTTTTCTTAGCATATATTATTGGTGCTGACGCTTTATACGCAGTTATAAAAGAAGGACCAGCCGAAAATGTAGGAACATTGGTTGGATTAGTTTTCTTCTCAGCAATGTTTTATTTCGTATTCGCATGGTTTCGCGAACAAGCGTGTACATTGGTTTGTCCTTACGGACGTTTCCAAGGAGTATTAATTGATTCGCATACAATCAATGTAACATACGATTTCAAACGTGGTGAAGGAACAGCTGGTCGTGCAAAATTCAAAAAGAATGAAGATCGTAAAGCAGAAGGAAAAGGAGATTGTATTGACTGTGGTCAATGTGTTGTTGTTTGTCCTACTGGAATTGATATTCGTAACGGAATCCAATTAGAATGTGTTAACTGTACAGCTTGTATTGATGCATGTGACGAAGTAATGGAAAAAGTCGGTTTACCAACAGGATTGATTCGTTATGCTTCGGAAGATGATATCAAACGTGGCGAAAAATTCAAATTCACAAAACGATTAGCTGCTTATACATTTGCTTTATTATTATTAATTGGAGCAATGACAGCTTTCTTGTTCTCTCGTTCTGATGTAGAATCTAAATACCTTAAAGTTCCTGGAACAGATTACAAAGTAGAAGGTAAATATTACGTTAATCAATTCGAGTATACATTGTACAATAAAACAAATGCAGACCAAATTGTAACTGTTCAATTGCTATCTCACAAAAACTCAAAAGTAGAAATGTACGAAGGCGAAAATAAATTGGACATGGAAAAAGGTCAAATCATCCAAGGGAAATTCTTCTTGAAAATTCCAATGGATGAAGTTAAATCGTACAAAGAAAAAGTCGTGATTGGATTAGTCAATCAAAAAGGAAAAGTAATCGATAAATACGAAACGAGCTTCTCAGCTCCATTCAAATATTAATCATATGAAGTTAAATTGGGGACATTATGTAGCAATTGCTTTGGGATGTTTTATGATATTCATTCTATCGTTGTTATATTTTGCAGGAGATACAGGCGGAATGGTAACCGAGGATTATTACGAAAAAGAAATTCATTTTCAGGATGAAATAAATGCTGAAAAACGTGCAAATGCTTTGGAAGAAAAGCCAGAAGTCATTGTACAAGCAAATGGATTTTTATTTCAATTTCCAGCGACTACTGCTGCCGATTTTAAAGGAGATATTTTTTTGATGCGTAATGATGACGAAACAAAAGATGTCAAAATGCCGATTAAATTATCTGATAAAAAGAATTTTTTAGTACCATCTGTTAAGTTAATTGATGGAGAATACGAATTAACTTTAAGCTGGAAAGAAAATAATCAAACTTATTTGATTAAAAAGTCCATTCGATGGATTTCACAATAGTTATCATAGCATTATCCATAGGTCTTACATCGTCCCTGCATTGCGTGGGGATGTGCGGACCTATTGCTTTATCTTTGGGATTAGAATCTCAAAACAAACTAAAATTTACACTTCGTAATTTGACTTATCAATTAGGACGTGTAACCACTTATACAATTTTAGGTGCAATTTTAGGATTGATTGGTGAATCATTTTCATTTGTTGGATTACAAAATTATCTAAGTATTTTGATTGGAGTTTTGATGATTATTATGGTCATGATTCCAAAATTTTACGAAAATGGTGCTACGCAACTTCGTCCTGTAAACGCCTTGATGGTAAAAGTAAAACTCTCTCTTGGTAAATTCTTAATCAAGAAAGATTCTTCCTCTCTTTATATAGTTGGTGTATTAAACGGACTTTTACCTTGCGGAATGGTTTACGCTTCACTTACAGCAGCCATTGGTTTAGGATCTGTTTACAAAAGTGCGATGTTTATGTTCTTCTTCGGACTTGGAACTTTGCCTCTGATGTTTGCAACCGTTTTATTTGGTAATTTTTTATCAGTGAAACAGCGTCAAACGATCTTGAAAATCTTACCAATTATCACACTTATTTTGGGTGTATTATTTATCCTTCGTGGATTAGAATTAAACATACCTTTTATCTCACCAGCCAAAGAAGCACTTCAGCTAAATGGAATGGATGAGCATTGTATGTAGATTTTATTGAATAAATGTATTTTCTCAAAGATGTGAAAAAATATTACATTTGATTTTGTATTCAAAACAAAATGGACAACTTCACATTTAAAGAAATAGCTGCTTTTATAGGGATTTTCCTTGTACTTGTCCTTGCCTTATTTTTGGTTACGGTGAAAACCAAGCACAAACTTTCCAACTGTTTATTGGCGTTTTTCCTTTTTACGACTGCTGCGGATGGTTTGAAGTTTTTGATGCGGGATTTCCCTATCAATTACATCAATCTAGAAGCTTTTCGTTGGAGTTTTAATTTTATCTTTCAGGCATCATTTTATTTCTACGTTTGTTCGGTTTGTTTTACAAAATTTCATTTAAAAGCAAAACATTTATGGCATACCATTCCGTTTATTGCGTTCAACTTGTATATGGCGTACGGGATTTATTTTCAAGATAAAGCAGCAAAAATTAGTTTTATCAATGGACTTAAAGAATCGCCGATAATGATTTTTTTTCATATTCTTTTTGAAGTTCTATTTCAGGCTTATTTCATTGCTTCATTTTTGGCGATTAGAAAAGCTAAAACGGTCTATCTCGAGAATTATACCAACCCCAATATTTCCATTTTCAATACGCTTTATAAAATTAGCATTCTGTATTATGTTGTACATTTTTTAGTATTGACACGATGGGTAGTTACTTTTATTTTGGGAAATGTAGAATTGAGGGAATGGATTGTTATGCTTGATAGCGTTTCTTTTTTTATCTGTACCTGTTGGTATCTATTAGTAGCATTAAACAATCCAGATTTTTTCCGTAGAGTGAATTCGGATTTAAAACCGATTAAAGAAGTCGTTTCCGAAGAAAAACCGAGTCCCGAAATTAATGAGGAGAAAAATGCCGCAATCGAATCTTTAAAAGATTTTATGCTTAAAAACGAGCCTTATTTGGATTCGTCTTTAACAATTCAGAATTTGGCGGAGCAAGTCAAGATGCCCGTGAAAGATTTATCGGCTTTGATTAATCTATATATGAACAAACATTTTTTTGATTTTATTAATGAATACCGAATCGAAAAAGCCAAAGAAATTTTAAGAGATCCATCTAAAAAAGACGTGACAATTTTAGAGGTCCTTTATGAAGTAGGTTTTAATTCCAAATCATCATTTAGTACTTCATTCAAAAAATATACGGGTACAACGCCGACTGATTTTAGGAAAAACGCGAATTAATTGTTACTACTTTCAGGAAAATGAGTTCGACTTTTTTTAGTCGGTCGTGTATTAAAGCATTTTGACGCAGTTTTGCAGAAAAATAATTATTATTGAATATGAATCACAATCAAATGGTTTCACTTATGAAAAATGCAATCCTTTTCCTATTTCTGATTTTTTCAAGCTTTACCTATGCTCAAAATGTCAACGAAAAAATCAAATCTTTAGAGAATAATTTAAATGCTTGGGACAAGACTAAAACTAAAAAAACGACTTTAAAAGAGCGAATGGATTTTTACGAAGTCAATGCAGTAAGTATTGCTGTCGTTAAAAATTACAAGATTGAATGGGTAAAGGCCTATGGTTTTGCGGATGTCTCTGAGAGAAGACCAACGACTTCAAAAACGTTGTTTCAAGCAGCATCGATTAGTAAATCGTTTAACAGTTTGGGCGTTCTAAAGTTGGTTGAAGCTAAAAAATTAAATCTGGATCAGGATATTAATACCTTTTTAAAAACATGGAAATTTCCTTACGATTCGATTTCAAAAGGAAAAAAAATCAACATCGCACAATTGTTAAGTCATACGGCTGGACTTTCTGTCAGCGGTTTTGGTGGTTATGAAAAAGGACAAGCTTTACCGACGATTACGCAAATTTTGGATGGCGAAAAACCTGCAAATTCTAATGCCGTTCGTTCTATTTTTGAGCCTGGTCTCAAGTTTCAATATTCAGGCGGTGGCACGACTGTTTCTCAATTAATTGTTGAAAATGTAACTAGCGAAAAATATGCAGATTATATGCTAAAAAATGTTTTGCAACCTTTGGGAATGAAGCAAAGTTCCTTCAATCAACCGCCATCGTCGGACAAGCAAAATCTTTTAGCGACGGGTTACAATGGAAAGGTAGAAGTTGTTGGTAAATACCATATTTATCCCGAACAAGCTGCTGCTGGTTTGTGGACAAATCCGACAGATTTGGCAAAATACATCATCGAAACTCAACTGTCTTTACAAGGGAAATCCAATAAAATTCTTTCAAAAGAAATGTCAATTAAAAGGCTTGATAACAATTTAGGTGTATTTGTTCAAGATTATAATGGTACAAAATACTTTGGTCACAGCGGTGGAAATGATGGATTTGTTTGTCACTACATTGGAAGTTTGGAAGATGGAAACGGCGTTGTTGTGATGACCAACGGTAGAAACATGCAGCTAATCAATGAAATTGTTTCAAATATTGCTTATCAAAATCATTGGAGAAATTATCCATTTGAACCCATAAAGGAATCTATTTCGTTAACAATTAAAAAAATCGCCAATCAAGACATTGATAAAGGCATTGAACTTTACAAAAAATTGAAGTTAACCAATCCAAACGATTACAATTTTTCGAATGCAAGCGAACTGAATACTTTGGGTTACGAATTTTTAAGAAATAACAAAATTGATGAAGCTATCAAGATTTTCAGTTTGAATATTAATCAATTTCCTGATTTAGCAAATGCGTACGATAGCCGTGCTGAAGCTTATTTTGATAAAAAAGATTTCGCAGCATCAAAAGCTGATTATCAAAAAGTATTGCAGTTGGAACCGGCCAATCAAAACGCAAAAGAAATGCTTTCAAAAATTGAAAAAGAATCGAAGAAATAGACAATTATGATAGTACATAATCTAGCAAAAAATATCGGTTTCCTTTTCGTTTTGCTGATTTTTTCAAGCTTCACTTTCGCTCAAAATGTCACCGAAAAAATCGATTTCTTAATGAGTAAATCTTACGAAAGAGGTTTGTTCAATGGAAATGTTTTGGTTGCCAAAAAAGGAAAAATCATCTATCAAAAATCATTTGGTTTTACCGATGAGACAAAGAAAACACCCTTAACGAAGAACTCAATTTTAAATTTTGGCTCTATTGCAAAGGAATTTAATGCAGTTGCAATTATGATGTTGGTAGAGCGCGGTAAACTCAATCTTGACGAGTCGATTTCGAAATACAATTTAGATTTACCAAAATGGTCGGAAAAAGTAACGACAAGACATCTGATTAATTATGCCAGCGGAATTCCCAGAATAGAAAATGGGCTAATAGTCCCGAAAAATGATGAAGAAGCTTGAAAGATTTTGAGAAAAACGGATACTTTGTTATTTGAACCTGAAAAGGATTACCGATACGATAATGGCAATGTTTTTTTACAGAGAAGAATTATTGAAAAAATAACAGGAATGACTTTTCAAGATTTTGTAACGAAAAACATTATTAAACCTTTGAAAATGACAAATTCTGTGTTTGATGCAAAATTCGATTATAAAAACCGAACATCTTGTTATGATATGGACAATGTTCGATGCCCAGAAATGGAATTTATCAGTGGTTGGCTTTGGATGGATACAAACGATATGTACAAATGGGTTGATGCGATGGATCATAATCGTTTGATTACCCGAAAATCCTATGAAACCTTATTGAATAATCCCTATACAAAAGACCATCAAGGTGGATCATTTGGAGATTATTTTGCAGAAGAAGAATTGCAGCGTCATAATGGTGTCTCCTACAAATTTGAATCTTTGGTGTTAAATGATATGAAGAATGATGTAGTTATCATTTTAGCATCCAACAATCGAAATAAAGTTTGGGATTTAGGACATATCATTCGTGATATTATGTTGGGAAAATCGTTTGAAATCCCTAAAAAATCGATTTACCAAGCGTTAAGAAAAGAGGCACAAACTGATGTCAATAAAGCGATTGAGAATTATTATCAATTGAAAAATACTTCCGAAAAAGAGTATAGTTTTGAAAATCCAACTGAACTTAACACATTGGGTTACGAATTATTAAGAGCAGACAAAATTAATGAGTCTATAAAAATATTTCAACTGGTTGTAAAAGAGTTCCCAAATAACGCAAGTGTTGCCGATAGTTTGGGCGAAGCTTATCTTACTAACAAGCAATATGATTTGGCGTTAGAATGGTACAATAAAGCCATCAGTCTTGGCGGAACCAACGGTAATGCCGAAAGAATGATTGAGAAAATTATAGCGTTAAAAAACTAAAAATTGATTTCTCAAAATATTTAATTCAAATCACTCGAAGCCTTATCAAGGGTTCTAAATCTTGACAAGGCTTTCATTCAAATCAATACTTTCATCCTTACAAAATAAATTGTATTTTTGACGTTATCACTATATGTAGTGTAACTAAATAAACGTCAAAATGATAACACAATTAAGAGGTAAATTAATCGAGATTTATCCAACAAATGCTGTAATAGATTGCAATGGTGTCGGATATTGGGTCAATATTTCATTGAATACTTATTCTACTTTAGAACACGAAGAGTTGGTTACAATTTTTACACATTTAATTGTTCGAGAAGATGCGCATATACTTTATGGATTTGCAACAAAATTAGAACGAGAAATTTTTCAGAAATTAATTAGTGTTAACGGTGTTGGTCCAGCTTCTGGAATGATGATTATTTCTACACTTTCTTCCAAAGAAATTGCAACTGCAATCGCTCAAGAAGATGCCAAATTATTGCAAAGTGTAAAAGGAATTGGAGCTAAAACGGCGCAAAGAATCATCATTGATTTGAAAGATAAATTGGATCAAAATTTAATATTAGATGTTAATTCTACTTCGGTTAAAAATAAATCTAAGAATGAAGCGTTATCTGCTTTAGAAGTTTTAGGAATTCCTAAAAAATCTGCGGAGAAAATCATGGACAAAATCTTACAAGATCAACCAGATGCAGACGTGGAATTCTTAGTAAAAGAAACCTTGAAGAAAATTTAATGAAGATTCATAACGAACCAAAAACTATTCGTAAAGGCTCTACTATAGCGGCTTTGTGTTTCCTTTTTGCAATGGGAACTATGAGCGATGTTATGGCTCAGGAAAGTGATACGCTTAAGTTTCCTATCCGAGATCAAAAAGGTGGATTGTTTTTAGATAATCAAATAAAATACGATGTACAATATGATGCGATAAAGCGTCAGTATATTTTATATCCTCAAATTGGAACAAGTTTAGTTTCCGAACCTATCTATTTGACACGTCAAGAATACCTGACTTTGGTTCAGAATCAAGACATGAAAAATTATTTCCGTACAAAATCTCAAACCAATGATCAATTTTATCGTGAAGAACGTTTTGGTGATAAGGAAGGAAAAAAAGAAGGAAGTATTTTACCAAGTTTTAAGGTGAAATCTAAAGCTTTCGAAACTATTTTTGGTGGATCAGAAATTTCATTAATTCCGCAAGGTTATGCAAATTTAGAATTGGGTGTTTTCTTGCAAAAGATAGATAATCCAATGTTGTTGCCACAAAACCGTCAAACGCTTACAATGGATCTTAACCAACGTATGCAATTGAGTATTTTGGGTAGAGTCGGAGAAAATCTTCAGATGAAAGTGAATTATGATACGCAAGCCGGTTTTGGCTTCGAAAATCAAATGAAACTTCAGTGGAGAAAGGCTTTAGGGAATAAATTAGATCCATTTGGTGGAGAAGATGATATCCTACAAAATATTGAGGTTGGTAATATTTCGATGCCGCTTAGTACTTCGTTGATTACGGGTGCGCAGTCACTTTTTGGAGTTAGAACAGATCTTAAATTTGGTCGTACAAATGTATCGGCTGTCTTTTCAGAACAACGTTCGGAATCTAAAAATATCGTGGTTCAAGGAGGTGGTGTGATGACTGATTTTAAAGTCGCTGCCGAAAAATATGAATACAATAGACACTTTTTCTTAGGTCAATTTTTTAGAAATAGTTACGACAAAGCATTAGCAAATTATCCTGCGGTTAATAGTAATATCAATATTAGTAATATTGAGGTTTGGAAAGTTGATAAATCTGGAGGGAATCAACAGAATAGACGTTCTATTATCGCTTTGCGAGATATTGCAGAAGGTGATACAGCGCCTCAAAATAGTAGTAATGCCTTATTTAATGAGATTAATTCTCAAGGTTTTACTAAGATTAGTGATGCAAGAAGTTATTTGAACGGATATTCTTTCAATGGAGAACAATTTCAGGATGGAGAAAACTTTATCGTCAACGAAAATGTTCGTAAACTTGATGCTTCCGAATTCACTTTCTATCCAAAATTAGGATACATTTCCTTGAATACGCCTTTGGTTGATGGTGAAGATTTATTAGCGGTTTCGTTTCAATATTCGTTAAGCTCTGATCCGACAAAATTATACAAAGTTGGACAAATGTCGAGCGAGACAGATAAACCAATTATTGCGAAATTAATCAAACCAAATTCTGCAGTTAATGTGGCTTCGCCAATGTGGGATTTGATGATGAAAAATATTTATTCGTTAAATGCTTATGGTGTTTCGAGTGAAGATTTTTTGATGAATATTAATTTCAAGGATAATGGTGAACAATCTTCTGGAAAATTAAATTACTTACCAAATTCTGCTGTTTCAGAACAATCGTTAATTCAAGTTCTGAACATGGATAGATTAAATTCGAACGGACAATTACAACAAAATCCTGACGGAAGTAAAGGTGATGGTTTATTTGATTTTCAACCAGGATTGACAATTGATACAGAAAGAGGAAACATTATTTTTACTTCTGTAGAACCTTTTGGTAAATATTTGAGCAATAAATTACAAGGTCAAAATCAAGAATACGTTTTCAATCAAATTTATCGTCAATTACCAAATACTCTTTCTGGCGAAAAATTAGCTAATCGTTATACGTTAGAAGGTCGTTACAAAGGAACAGTGACAGATGGTATTCCATTAGGAGCTTTTAATGTGCCGCAAGGTTCTGTTAAGGTAACTTCAGGTGGAGCAACATTGACGGAAGGCGTAGATTATACGGTAGATTATCAGTTGGGGCGTGTAAAAATCATTAATGAACAATTGAAAAATTCTGGAGCACCAATTAATGTTTCTTTAGAAAATCAATCTACATTTAATTTACAGAAAAAACGTTTCATGGGAATTAATGTCGAGCATAAATTTAGTGATAAGTTTATGTTAGGCGGAACTTTAATTAATTACCAAGAACGTCCAGTTACGCAAAAAACACAATTTGGTTCAGAACCTGTGAATAACACAATTGTTGGACTTAATACACAATATAACTCAGAAGCTGAGTGGTTAACTCGTTTAACAAATAAAATTCCGGGAATCAAAACGGACCAAATGTCGAACATTAGTGTTCAGGCAGAGGCGGCTTATTTGATGCCAGGAATGAACAAAGTGACAGGAGGTTATTCTTATATAGACGATTTCGAAGATGCACAATCGCGCATTAGTTTATTAGATGTTGGTTCATGGAAATTTGGATCAACACCAGGAAAACCTGCTGGATATTCTGCTTCTGGTTACCACCCGTTCTTCCCAAATGGAATGAAAAATGACGATTTATCATTCAACAATGGTCGTCGTATGTTATCGTGGTATTCTATCGATCCTCGTTTTTATGGGATGGGAGGAAGCTCGCCTTTAACAGATCAACAAATGTCAACGCATATGGCGCGTCGCATTAAGCTGAAAGAGCTTTTCGATCAACGTGATGTAATGGCTGGTACAAATTCATACATCAGCACATTAGATATGACATTCTATCCGCAAGAACGTGGACCTTATAATGTTAATCCAAATGCAGTAGATACGAAAAACTGGGGAGCAATTATGCGTCCTATTTCAGTTTCTAACTTCAAAGATTCGAATGTGGAATACATCGAGTTTTGGATGATGGATCCTTATGCAGATGGAAAAGGTGGAGAAGGAGAGCTATTGGTACATTTAGGAAATGTTTCGGAAGATGTCTTAAAAGACGGCGAAATGATGTACGAAAATGGATTGCCTCATTCTGGAAATGGTGCGGCGACTGTTGCTTCTAAATGGGGATTAACACCTCAGTTAAATCCAATTTTATATGCTTTTGATACGGAAGGAGCTGCCCGAAAACAACAAGATTTGGGTTATAATGGATTAACAGATGAGGAAGAAGCACAACGTTATGGAATAACGAGTAATAATTTAGTAACAGGAGAATTAGATCCTGCGAATGATAATTATTTATTCTTCTTAGATGATCGCTTTAGAGGTGCATCAATCGGGAATACGGTTCAAGATCGTTACCGTTATTTCAGAAATCCACAAGGAAATAATTCAACTGATAATCCTTTACATGCATCATCTTTAACGCCAGATACAGAAGATATTAATGGTGATTTCAATTTAGATCAGACAGAAAACTATAATCAGTATACATTAAAAATTAACCGTCAAACGTTAGAAGATCCAAACAATAAATTTATTGTTGCAAGAAAAACGGTTCAAGGAGAATTTCCAGACAAAACGAAACATGATGTTAAATGGTATCAAGTTCGTATTCCTGTTGACAACTTTGATTTAGATCTTGACGGAGATGGAGTAGAAGAGTTAAACAATGATGCGTCTATTGCGCAAGCAGAAAGCGTATTAACAGCTGCTCGTTTTATGCGTATGGTGATGCGAGGTTTCGAGGAAGAAACAACTCTTCGTTTTGGTACGTTTGATTTAGTTCGTTCTGAATGGCGTCGTTATACCAAAAACATTTATCCTTATATTATTAGTAATCAAGAGGGTTACGAAGAGGATAAGAATATTGATGATTTAGAAGTTGGTGAGGTTAGTATCGAACGAAATGGTACTGATCGCCCTCGTTATATGATTCCTCCTGGAGTTTATCGTGAACAAACACAAGGAACAACGGGATATCAATCTCAGAACGAAGCTTCGATGACATTGAAAGCGAAGTTTAAACCAGGAAGTACTTCAAAAGCTATTTTTAAGAATACAAATTTAGATTTGCGTCGATACAAAAAATTACAAATGTTTGTATCTGCTCAAAACTTATTAGATAGAGCTTCAAATGCGATTGATAATGGTACAAAATTATTTATTCGTGTAGGTAGTGATTATACAGATAATTACTATGAATATGAAATGCCGTTGAAATATACGCCACAAAGTTCTGCAACAGAAAGCACAGTTTGGCCAGATGAAAACTTTATCGATCTGAATACAGATTTGTTTACAGATGCTAAAAAACAAAGGGATGCTGATGGTTTCAGTACATTGCAACGTTTCAATTTTGCTTTTGATCAAGAGAATCCAAACAAAACGGTTTATGTAAAAGGTCGTCCAACATTGGGTAATGTCTCTTCAATTATGATTGGGGTTCGTAACACTTCTGGACCGTCTGATAAAGAAGTTTTACTTTGGGTAAATGAACTTCGTTTAAGCGAAATTGATAACCAAGGTGGTTATGCAGCTTCAGCAAATGTGCAGTTCAATTTAGGTGATTTTGCGAATGTACAAGTTTCTGGAAGCACAAGTTCTGTAGGTTTTGGTGCGATAGATCAAGGTCCTGCAAATCGTAATCAGGACGAATCATTACAATATGCGTTGAATGCACAAGTAAAATTAGACAAATTCTTACCAAAGAAATGGGGAATGGAAATTCCGTTCGATTTTACAATTCAGGAAAGTTTTGTCGATCCAAAATATAATCCATTAGACAATGATATTATTTTTGATGAAGCGCCTAATAAAGCTGAATTAGAAAAAGTTGTTCGTACTTATACGCAGTTCAAAAGTTTTGCTTTTAATAATATTCGAAAAGTTAGATCAACAAATAACAACAACCCTGTTCGTTTCTATGATCCATCTAACTTTTCAGTTTCGATGATGTATTCGGATAATTATTACCGTGATATTTACACGCAATATAACATCAACCAACAATTAAGAGCGTCGATTAATTATAATTACGGATTTAGAGGAAAATCGTACGAGCCTTTCAAAAAATGGCGTGCGGTTCAACCAAAAGAGGAATCAGGAAAATATTTACAATTTATTCGTGAATTTAATGTGAATCCTTTGCCAACACGTTTCTCTTTCCGTACAGAGATTGCGCGTACTTACAGTGAAAGACAATATCGAGATATCAGTCAATATTTAGGTGGAGGAAGCTCATCGAGTTTAATTCGTCCGACATATAGTAACAATTTCTTGTTCAATTGGCAATATAATTTAGGTTTTGATTTGACAAAATCGTTGCGTTTAGATTTAACATCTTCGACAATGACATTGAATGATGGAACAACTTTCCAGCGTGCAGATCAAGATATGATTTGGCAAAATATGTTCACAATTGGACGTCCAGTTCAGTATGATCAACAATTTCAGGTGAATTATAAATTACCTTTAAAATTCTTCCCATATTTAAATTGGATGAATGTTGAAGCTGGATTTACTTCGAATTATAACTGGATTGCAACTTCTACAGCTTACAGAAATTTTGAGACAGAAGTTACAAATCCTGATGGTTCTACATCAACACGAATTGCGAATTTAGGTAGAGGTACAGCTCAAAACTCGAATTCGATCAACTTGATGGGAGATTTAGATTTTGCAAAATTTTATCCAGAATTTAAAGGATATAAACGTTACGATTCGATCTTAAAAGGACGTCGAGCAGAAATAGATTCGTTGAATACAGTTTATACAAATTTATTTGCTAAAAAACGTCGTACAAATAAGAAATCAGCTTATAAATTCAAACATAAATTTACAGCAAAAGATTATGGTTGGATGGTTTTATCATCACTAAAGCGTGCTAATTTTACGTATAATCAGACAAATGGAGCTGTAATTCCAGGATTATTGTATGAGCCAGGTTTCTTTGGTGTTGATGGTAAAAATGGACCAACTTTAGGTTTTGTTTATGGAACGCAATTCGATATCAAACGACAATTAGTCGAAAGAGGATTGATTGTTGGTGATGAATTGATGACAGATGCGTATCAAATTACAAAAGGTTCTGATTTTAATGGAACTGCTTTAATTGAGCCTATTCCAGATTTACGAATTGATTTGAATGCAAAACGCACAAAAGATCGTCGTATTTATCATTCAGGATTTAATTTAGCAGTCGAAAATCTTTACATCGATGAATTAGCAAATCTTAATATTTCAACTGTTAATATCAAAACAGCTTTCAAAGATGGAGATGCAATTTTTGAGCAATTCCTAACAAATACTAAAACTATTTCTGGACGTTTAGCACAGAAAAGAGGTAGTGGAAATGTTGATGGATTGGGTTATTATGAAGGATTTAATGCAAGAAGTTCTGATGTACTTTTACCAGCCTTTTTAGCGGCAGTCCAAGGAAAAGATGCAGGTTCGTCTAAGTTAGGGTACAATCGTTCTATTCCAGTTCCGAATTGGCGCGTAACGTACACAGGATTGAAATCTGTTCCAATTATTAATAAATATTTTGATAATGTTGAGGTTTCGAGTTCATATAATTCGACATATACAACAACTGGTATTCAGTCCAATCCAAACTTTATGTTAGATACAGGAATTATGGGTAGTGGACAAGTGACTGGTAAAGATGAAAACGGAAACTTCTATACACAGAATTTATATGGAGCGGTTACGATGATCGAATCATTTTCACCATTATTGGGAGTGGATTTAACATTCCGTAACAGTATGCAATTACGTGCACAATATAACAGAGATCGTTTATTATCATTAAGTACAACAAATTATACGTATACAGAAGATTATGGATCTGAATATATTATTGGATTTGGGTATATTTTCAAAGATTTCAAAATGAAGATTCGTTACCAAGGAAATCAGAAAACAATCAAAGGTGACTTAAATATTCGTGGAGATTTCTCATTAAGAGATAATCAAACAACAATTCGAAAAGTAATTTATAACTTTGATGACGTACAAAATCCAAACGTACCAACAAGTATTTATGGAGATTCGCAAATTACAGGTGGACAGCGAATTATGACGTTTAAGATAACGGCAGATTATAACGTAAGTAAGAATTTGAACTTGAGATTCTATTGGGATCAGATGATGAGTAAATATAAAATTTCAACAGCTTTTCCAATTTCTCAAATTCGTGCCGGATTTAGTGCTACCTTTACATTCGGAAATTAAAAAAACAATAAAACAAACATTATGAGCATTCCAAACAATTTAAAGTACAGTAAAGATCACGAGTGGATTTCTGTAGAAGGAGATGTAGCAACAATCGGTATTACAGCTTTCGCACAAGGAGAGTTAGGAGATATTGTTTATGTTGACGTAGAAACAGAAGGAGAAACTTTAGGTCAAGAAGAAGTATTTGGAACAGTAGAAGCAGTAAAAACAGTTTCTGACTTATTTATGCCAATTAGCGGTGAAGTTGTAGAATTTAACACTGAATTAGAAGGTGAGCCAGAATTAATCAACACTGATCCTTACGGAAAAGGGTGGATTATCAAAGTAAAAATTGAAGATGCTTCTCAATTAGATGCTTTATTAGACGCAGCTGCTTACGGAGAATTAATTGGTGCATAAGACAAAAAAAATAATATTCTTTGCATATGTAGCGTTGGTGTTTTATCTGACGCTACTTCCACAAGAAAATTTCTCGAAATTAAGCACAATCAAAGAATTAGAAATCTTTTTGGAGATTGATAATTTAGATAAAATTGTACATTGTGGAATGTTTGGGATGATGACGATTTTGTTATTTGTCGCATACAAAATAACAACTCTGCGCTTGATGATAATTCCGTTTTTGGTAAGTTTTCTTATCGAAATTTTGCAAGGTATTTTAACATCACTTCATCGTAGTTTTGATTTTGTCGATTTAATGGCAAACTTATCCGGAATCTCCCTCGCATATATCGCAATAGCATATTATTTACAACATAAAAAAACTCAGTAGTATTACTGAGTTTTTTGTTTTTCTTATCTTTTTGACTTATTCAAGTGTAAACTAAGAAAATGTCATTCCGACGTTAGGAGGAATCTTCGATTCTTCATTCTACTAACGTTTTATTCAGAATGACATTTATACGTAAGTCATATTGAACTCGTTTCAACATCACATCAAAATAAAAAAAAGCAACCTTTCGCTTGCTTTTATATTGAAAAAATTAATTGTGCTTACCGCTTAGTTCATCAACTCCTCAGGAATATCACATATCGGAATTGGAACCATTTTATGTTGGTTAATACGATTTAATCTGGAATAAATCTCGAATACTTCTTTTTCTCTACCTTCAAATTCATTTGCAGTTTTTCCAGCTTCTTTCGCTTTCATTGCCCATTCTAATTCATCGTAATTTGCACCTAATTGATCTTCATCCGAACGATCATCACCAAACAAACCATCTGTTGGTTTTGCTTTTTGAATATCTGTATTAACTCCTAAAAACTCAGCAATTTTATACACTTCCGATTTCATCAAATCAGCAATTGGACTAAGATCTACACCGCCATCACCATATTTCGTATAAAAACCAACGCCAAAATCTTCGACTTTATTTCCTGTTCCTGCAACCAAATAATTGTGTAAACCAGCAAAATAATAAAGTGTTGTCATACGCAAACGAGAGCGTGTATTGGCCAAGGCTAAATTCACTTTATCCGTTGTTTCCGTTTCTGGTAAAGCCAAAACCATTGCATCAAAAGTTGAGGTTAAATCAACTTCTATCGAATCGATTGGCGACGAAAACTTATTTTTTAACCATTCAATATGACGTTTTGCTCTATCCGCTTGATTTTTTTCTTGATGAATTGGCATTTCCAAATTAAGTAAAGGGGAGCCTGTCATCGCACAAAGTGTTGAGGTTACAGCCGAATCAATTCCGCCCGAAATTCCAATCACAAAGCCTTTTTGGTGCGCTGTTTCCAAATAATCTTTCAACCAAGAAACAATATATTCTACAACTTTTTCAGTTTGCATAGTTTAATAATTTATTTCAAAGATAGCAGATTATGAAAAAAATTAGGGTTGAAAATACTACAGATTATTTTACTATTTTTGTTAGCTAAATAACCAAGCAATGAAATTTGTATATGGCTTAGCTTTTGCGAGTTTAATTTTATTTACTGCGTGCAAAAAAGAAAAATCGTGGGAAGTGGATGTCAAAGAACAAAATGTTCAGTTGAATATTCATGATATCAGCCAAGATTTTTTTAACGATTCGATTCCTTTAGCGACTTTACGAAAAGATTATCCTTTCTTTTTTGATGCAAAAACTGCGGATGATGTATGGGAAAGTCAACGTCGTAATAAAGAAGAATTGAGTATTTATGGACAATCTCGAAAGGTTTTTGGAGATTTTAAAAACTTAAATGAATCGTTAACTCCGATGTTTCAACGTTACCAATTTTATTTTCCAGAATATAAAATTCCGACGGTTTATACTTATTCATCAGGTTTGCAAAATATAGATTATCCTGTGATGTTTAGTCAGCAATCTGGCTTGATGTTTATTGCGATGGATGCGTATTTGGGGTCAAAGAATAAATTATATGATAGCATTGGTGTAGAACGTTATTTACGCACAAATTTAGATTTTAATCGTTTGCCTTCTCAAGCTGTTGATGCAATTGCGAATGATGTGGTAACATTTAGCCCAAGAAATCAATTATTTATTGATAAAATGATTTATGAAGGTAAGAAATTGATTTTGCAAGATGCATTGTTAACAGATACACCAGACGAATATAAAGTTGGTTACACGCCAGAACAAATTCAGTGGTGTATTGAGAACGAAGGTCAAATTTGGAACTTTTTTGTGGAGCAAAATTATGTATTCAGTTCAGATGCTTCTTTGGATAAACGCTTTTTAGCAGTTAGTCCATTTTCAAAATTTAATAATGAAATTGAGCAAGATTCTCCAGGAAGAATTGCGGCTTGGATTGGTTTGCAAATTATTCGCCAATACATGAAAGAGAATCCGAAGGTAGAATTGAAAGCTTTATTAGATGATATGGATGGTCAAAAAATCTTCAAAGAATCTAAATATAAACCAGCTTTAGAAGGAAATAATTTAGCAAAATATACAACAAAAACTATTGATGGTAAAATTTACCATTTTGTGAAATAAAATAATAATTAGAAGTTATGAGAACAACAAATATTACAGTTGAGATTGAATTGGACGAAAATCACGTACCAGAAAAAATGACTTGGAATGCACCAGATGGTGGAATTAGTCACGAAGAAACAAAAGCAATGTTACTTTCTGTTTGGGACGATAAAGCAAAAGAGGCTTTGCGTATCGATTTGTGGACAAAAGAAATGACGCAAGATGATATGAAACGTTTCTTTCATCAGATTTTAATTTCGATGTCTAGTTCTTACGAAAGAGCAACAGAAGAAAAAGAAGTTGCAGAAAGAATCGCTGCTTTTGCAGAAGAATTCGCAATTGCTTCAAAAATTAAAGGTTAATTTACTGACCAAATAAAACTTTAAGTCGAATTTCGTAACATTTTGGTTAGAAATTCGACTTATTTTATATCTTTAATTTTCTGACAAGAATAGTCTATGAAACAATTATTTTTTACTTTACTATTTATTACTTCTCTTTCTTCGTTTGCCCAAGAAGAATGGACAATTGAAAAGTGTATTGAGTATGCTTCGAAAAATAATTTGACTGTTCAGCAGAATACCATCAACCAAGAAATTTTCAATAAAAATTTAGAGTTAACCTACAATGCATGGTTGCCAACGGTTTCGGGTTATGTAGATACTAATTTTACAATCGGAACGTATAATCCAACGATAGAAAAGGGATATTATCAATTTGCGCATTCATTTGGCGTACAATCGAGCATTAATATTTATAGTGGTGGAGTTGTTCAATTGAATAAAGACAAAGCTGCTTTGGAATTAGAAGCGTCGAAAGTGCAAACTGCGATGACGATAAATGATATTTCGTTGCAAGTTGCCAATTATTATTTGGCGGTTTTATTGAACAAAGAATTGAAACAAGTTGCAGTTGGAAATCCAACTATTTCGAAGCAATTATTGGATCAAAATCAAAAAAAGTTCAAAGCTGGAACTGTAGCTCAATCTGTTGTAGCACAATCTGAATCTGAAGTCGCGACAAATACACGTGAAGTTGTAAATGCACAAATCGAAATAGAGCGTGCATTATTCAATTTAGCGATGTTATTACAATTAAATGATTACCGAAATTTTGTTGTAACCGATGTGAAAATTCCAGATAATGTTACGTCTCAATTGTATAATTTGGATGATGTGGTGGAAACGGCTTATCAAAATCAACCTTCTGTAAAACATGCCGAATTGCAAATTGATGTTGCTGCGAAAGAAACTCAAATCGCGCGAACTTCATTATTTCCAAAAGTGACAGGAAGTTTCAATTTCGGAACGAATTATCTACAATATTTCAATAAAAGATTACGTCAAGATGCATTATTAGAGCAATTAGGACATAATGTAACAGGCGTTTTTGGAGTTGGTGTGAGTATTCCAATTTGGAATCAATATTCCTATAAAATTAATATTCAGAAAGCATTAATCAACGAGGATTTAGCAAAAGTTGACCTTCTACAATCGAAACAAGATGTGCTGAAAAATGTTCAATCTGCGTATTTCGAAGTAAATAGTTCTTATGCGTCATACGACTCGTCGAAAGAAGCGGTAAAATATGCGAAAATTTCATACGATTTTGCACAAAAATCTTACAATGCTGGAGTCATTAATCAATACGATTTTAACCGTTCGCGTAATGATATGATGGTTGCAGAATCGCAAATGTTGCAAGCGAAATACAATTACATTTTTAAACAAAAAGTATTAGATTTCTATGCTGGCGTTCCAATAACGTTGGAAGGAAAATAGAGGTTAAATGAAGTAAATAGAGAAAATATTAATCAAATTATTGAAAATTATTTTCATAAAAGAGTTTCAGAGTGTAATAAATATTTCTAAATCTATTCTAAAATCATAAATTCAAACTTTATACATCAATTTTCCTTGTGTATCTTTGCAACATGGCAACAATCTTAAATTTAGAAACTTCAACAAAAAATTGTTCGGTTTCGATTGCTAAAGATGGCGTTCAACTATGTTTGGTTGAAGAAAGTGATGAAAATTATGCACATGGTGAAAAACTGAATCAGTTTGTGGATTGGTGCGTGGAAGGCGCGCAAATAAATTGGAAAGATATAGAGGCGGTTTGTGTTTCAAAAGGCCCAGGTTCTTACACAGGTTTGCGTATTGGCGTTTCGTCTGCCAAAGGTTTTGCATATGGATCTGATATTCCACTTATGGCAATTAATTCGTTGCAAATTTTGGCGGAATCACAATTGAATCAAGAGGTCGATTATATCATTCCGATGATTGATGCAAGACGAATGGAAGTCTATACAGCTTTGTTTGATAAGCAAGGAAATCAGTTAACAGAAACAGAAGCTAAAGTAATCGATGAAACTTCTTTTGAAGAATTGAAAGGAAAGAAAATTATTTTTGTGGGTGATGGAGCAGAAAAATGTCAAGAAGTTTTAGCGCATTTAGATGCTACGTTTATACAAGCTTTTCCATCGGCAAAAGATATGATTCGTGTTGCGGAAGAAAAATTTAACCAAAAATCATTTGAAGATGTTGCGTATTTCGAGCCATATTATTTGAAAGATTTTGTGGCAGGAAAAAAGAAATCTGAATAAAATAAAAAGAGATAATTTATGAAAAATCTTGTGTTGACAATTGCTTCATTATACGGAATGACGGCGGTTATATTAGGCGCTTTTGGTGCTCATGCATTCAAGAAAATTTTGCCTGCCGAAAAATTAGCAAGTTTTGAAGTTGGAGTACGTTACCAAATGTATCACGCAATTGTTTTGTTAGCTGTTGGAATGTATTTTCAATTTAACAACGGTTTAGAACGCTCTGCCGCTTGGTGTTTAATTGCCGGAACATTTGTTTTTTCTGTGAGTATCTATTTGTTGTCATTCGCAGAACATTGGAATGCAAACCTTAAATTTTTAGGACCAATTACGCCACTTGGAGGATTATTCATGATTATGGGTTGGGGTTTATTGGCTTGGATTTTTATGAAAGGAAGATAATTTTCTTTAAATTTATATAATTGTTAATCAGTTATATGAATTTGTGGAATAAATTATTGGTTGGATTATTATTTTTACTTGCAATTAATACAAAAGCGCAAGATAAATTAGTATTGACCACTCCTTTAATCTTTAAACATAGCAACTTTGAATTGAAATTGTTTAATAATCAACAATTCAAATACAAGTCGGTTTTTTATAACTGTATTGTAGAGTTAGATAAAAACGGTAAAGAAATCAATAATGCTAATTATGATTTTGCTGAAGGAACTTATCAAGTAATGGATAATAAATTAATCTTAACTGTAAAATCATCAAGCAGCTATTATTCCTTAGAAAAAGAATATTACTTTTTGATTCTTGATAAAAAGACTTTTTTGATTTCTAACAAAGATCGAAAAAATCTCAAAGAAGCAAGAATGCAAAGACCAAATAAATCTTTTCCGAATTATATTATAGATACGGATAATCGTAGAGAATATACATTTTATAGTTCTGATCAAAAAGTAACTATCGAAGGTTACGAAAAAGATAAAATATATCAAATGTTTAAATAAAAAAGACACTTTATAAAGTGTCTTTTTCTATTTTTAATCTTTACCATTTATCATTTTAGAAACAATTCCAGAATTTTTATTGACTTCATCGATAATAACTCCAATGAGATGAATAAGAAAAAAGATAGGAAACCAATAAATTGCAGTTTTATGCAGTTCTTCCATTGGGTCTTTGTAAGTTCCATTTCCCCACATTAAATAAAATCCTGTCACAATATTAATTAGCATTAACAAATAGAAAATCATATAAATTATTCACTGAAACTTTTCGGATGTTGAATGACTTTTCAAAGGATTAGGAAATCGGATTCCCTTTACCAGCATATAAACAATTCGGACAGCAAAAAGACCTAAAGCGATATAAGCAAATATTTCGTGCCATTGCCACATTGGTTCTAAAGAACTTCTCCCAATTGTTTTTAAAGTAGCGTCAGAAATGTTTAAACCTTCTTTTGAAACTTCATTAGTAATTAAAGCAGAAAGATTTTTCTTGCTCATCCATTCCATTCTCAAAAAACCAGTTAAGAAAAGCATTATCATCGATATTCCGATTGTCCAATGTAATAATCGATGAGTTAAAGTAAACTTTTTCATAATTTATAGTGATTAAAAAAAACCTCTCTAAATTGAGAGGTTTTTGTTGTATTTTTTTTATTCAAAATCGTCTTCCGTGAATTCGAATTCTTCAAATGTACATTCTATTTCGAAAGGAATATCTTTTTCAGATTCTTCTACAAAATCTTGCACTTCACCTTTCCAGTTCAAGGTCAAAATTCCTTTATCGTTTACACTAAAAGTTAATTCGTTGTTTACCGTTTCGTAATCTTCTTCCGAAACATTCAACGTTGTATAATATACTTCCACAGTTTCACCTTCTTCGTCTTCTTCCTCGGCAAAACCGTAAGGAATAGAAACTTTTTTACCGTTTAATTCTTCTACAGATTCTACATCCAAAGGAAAATCATCAATAAATAAAGAAAGTTGAGGAAAATCGTTTTGTAACGAATCGCCTTCTACGTGTTCTAAGTCATCAGTCGAATGTATTTCGACCAACAAACATTTTTTATTTCCTTGAAAAACGACTTTGCATAACGATTTTTCAATATTATAATTAAATGTTTCATCCGGATGGAAGAACTTAATTGTTTTCATTGTTTTGTTAATGTATGTTATTAATTATGAGTACGAATATAATTAAGTTCAATTAATTATCACAAAAAAAATGAGAGAAATTATATTTTTTCGCCTCTAAAACAAAAAAGCCATCTATCTAAGATAAATGGCTTCTATTATTTTATGAATATTCAATTCGATTATTTTGCAGCTTCTTCAGTTGCAGCAGCTGGTTTAGCTGATAAATCTACTTGTAATAAAACTTCGTCTTTTATGATAGAACCTCCAGCACCTACGAATGCAATTCCGAAATCTTTACGGTTAATTCCGAATTCTTCAGATTTGATTGTTACACCATTCGCATCAACAGTTACATTAGCTTTGAAAGTAACATTTTTAGGAACTCCACGGAAATCTAAGTTTCCAGAAATTTCTGAATTGTAATCTCCACCTTCTAAAGCTTTAACTCCTGTATTTTCGAAAGTTGCAGTTGGGAATTTTTCAACGTCTAAGAAATCAGCAGATTTTAAGTGTCCGTCTAATTTTCCTTTGCTTTCTGCATCAGCATCTAAATCTTTAGATTCGAAAGAAGCAAAATCAGCAACAAATTTCCCTGATTCTAAAACTCCATCGTGTACTTTTACAGAACCTTCTTTTAATTTTACAACTCCGTAGTGACCTTCTTCTGGTTTGTTGATATCGTCAAAAGTTTTTCCACCTTTCCAATTTACAACAGATGCAGTCGTATCAACAGCATATTCTGCAGCTCCTTCAGTTGATGTTGCTCCTTCTTGAGCTTCAGTTGCAGCTTTAGTTTCAGTTTTTCCTCCACAAGAAGTTAATGTAACAGCAGAAACAACAGCCAATCCTAAGAATAATTTTTTCATATTGCTTTTTTTAATTTTTTCTTTTACAAAACTATAATATAAATTAATAGTTGATATTGATTTATATCAATAAATGAAATAATTAAACAATTATTTCATATTGAATAAATCTAATACCTTAGCCAAACATAAGAAAAATTATTCAATCGTGCTAAACGTAAAACAACTCAGTTATAATTATCCAGATTTCGAAGAAAAAGTACTCGATAACATCAATTTTGCAGTTAACAAAGGCGAAGTGATAAGTATTATTGGGGAAAGTGGAAGTGGAAAATCAACTTTACTGAAATTGATTTATGGATTGTTGGATTTTAAAGAAGGAGAAATTTACTATCATACCAAAAAATTACGCGGTCCTGCTTATAACTTGATTCCAGGTCATAAAATGATGAAATACGTAGCGCAAGATTATGATTTGTTAGATTTTGTAACGGTTGGTGAGAATGTTGGGAAATTTTTAAGCAATTTCGATTTAGAGCTTAAACAACAACAAATTGACGAAGCGTTAACGGTGGTTGAAATGTTAGATTTTAAACATATTTTTCCAAATAAACTGAGTGGAGGTCAGCGACAGCGTGTGTCTATTGCACGAGCTTTGGCACAACAACCCGAAATTTTGTTGTTGGATGAACCTTTTTCTAATTTAGATCAAACATTAAAATTAACCATTCGAGAAAAAATTATGGATTGGTGCAAGGTGCATCAAATTACAGTGATTTTTACAACGCATGATTTGAATGATGCTTTTTATACTTCGGATAAAATTTTAGTTTTGCAAAACGGAAAAATGATTCAGTTTGATGAGGTCGAGAATGTGCGAAATTCTCCTGCAACAGCTTATGTGGCCAAACTTTTTGGTTATGTAAATGTGTTGGATGATTCGCAAGATTTAGGAATTGATTCGTCTAAAATTGTGATTTATCCAGAAGAAATTACAATTTCTGAAAATGGAAAATTTGAAGGAAAAGTAATTTCATCAAAATTTCAGGGAAGAGATTATTTGGTAAGATTTACATTCAAAAACATTGAATTGTTGATTTATTCTTCTCAAAAATTAATGAAAGATGAGTTGATACATTTTGAAGTTATAAAATTTCATCAATTATGCATTTAGAAAGTTTGCAAGTAACGGAATTGTGTAGCGAACGATTAATTTTGATGCCGTTCACGATTTCCATTTGCGAAAATATATTACAGAATAATTATACCGAATTAGAGCAATTAAATTTAGTTAGAGGAAAAGGTTGGCCAGATGCAGATGTAATCGAAACATTGCCTCGAATTATTGTAAACTTGTCTAAAGTTGACGCACCAACAGGTTTCGAATCGTGGATGATTATCAAGAAATCAACACGAGAAATAATTGGTGACATTGGTTTTAAAGGTTATAATTTTGTTGGAAGAAGTTGTGATATTGGTTATGGAATTATCGAAGCAGAAAGAAAACAAGGTTTTGCCGCTGAAGCAGCTGCGGAATTGATAAATTGGGCATTTACAAAAGAAACTTTAGAAGAAGTAACCGCTTGTTGTTTGATAGAAAATATTGGTTCAACGAAACTTTTGACAAAACTAAATTTCTCTGAATTGAGTCGAGATTCAACTATGATTTATTGGTCGTTGTTGAGAGAAAATAAATTGAGTTAAAAATAGATTCTTCGACAAGACCGGAATGACAATCAGATATAAAAAAAAGCGAGGTTCAAATTTTGAGCCTCGCTTTTTTTAATTATTTATTCAACAAAAAGTTCAAAACCTCTGCTGTAAAATCTTTCGGATTTTCAGCATGTAACCAATGTCCTGCATTTGCAATTTTCTTGATTTCCGCATTTGGAAAACGTTCCTTGATAATCATTTCATCTTCTGGCATAATGTAATTTGAATTTGCACCACCCAAAAATAAAGTTGGACCATCAAATTTGCCTTTTAACAATTCAGAACCAACCATTTCTTGGTAAAATTTATCTAAAACATCTAAATTGAATCGAAAAGCATATTTTCCATTATCGGCGTGGTAAACGTTTTTCAACAAAAATTGTCGCACACCAATTTCAGGAATATATTGTTCCAAAGTCGTTTCTACATCTTTTCGAGTTTCAACTTGATCAAAATTAACAGATTTCAACGCTTTGAAAATCGCATTATGATGAGGTTGATACGCTTTTGGTGCCATATCCACAACAATCAAATGATCTAATCTATTTTGATGAATCATCGCAAAATCAATCACAATTCTTCCGCCAAGCGAATGTCCCAACAAATGTGCTTTTTCAATAGAATTTGCATCCATATAATTCACGATATCTTGTGCCATCGCTGCTAAAGAAGAATCTTCGCTATGAAAACTACGTCCATGATTGCGTAAATCAATCAAATGTGTTGTAAAATATTCGCCAAAATGTTTTCCTAATGTGCTCCAATTATCCAATTGTCCAAACAATCCATGAAAAACCAATAAATGTTTTTCACCAGAGCCGACAATTTTGCTATGTAAGATTTCTGCCATTTTCTACAAATTTGCTAATTCAATTTTACGTAAATACGCTTGTATCGTATTTTCTAAACCTAAATATAGAGCTTCAGAAATTAACGCGTGACCAATAGAAACTTCTGCAATTGTTGGAATTTCGCGAATAAAATATTCAATATTATCTAAACTCAAATCGTGTCCAGCATTTACAGCCAATCCATTTTCGATTGCTAATTTTGCCGTTTCTTTATAAGGAAGAATTGCGTCAAGATTTCCTAAACCGTATTGCGTCGCAAATTCTTCTGTGTACAACTCGATTCGATTAGCACCAGTTTTCGCAGCACTTTCAATTAAAGCAGGATTTGGATCTAAGAAAATAGATGTTCTGATTCCAGCATCTTTAAAGGTTTTAATCACATCAGTTAAATAATCAAAATGTTTGATTGTATCCCAACCAGCATTTGATGTAATCGCATCTTCTGCATCAGGAACCAAGGTAACTTGTTCTGGTTTTGAGTTTAAAACCAATTCCATAAAACTATCAATCGGTTTTCCTTCAATATTAAATTCAGTTGTTACAACAGGTTTCAAATCGTACACATCTTGGTAACGAATATGACGTTCGTCTGGACGCGGATGTATCGTAATTCCTTGTCCTCCGAATTCCTGAATTTTGATTGCCGCTTCTACAAGATTTGGCGTATTTCCACCACGTGCATTACGAATTGTGGCAATTTTATTTATATTAACACTTAATTTAGTCATGATTTTATATTATAATTTTTTTATATCAGAAAGCGAAATGCTTTGCATAATTTCTAAGTCAAATTTACGACAAGCTGTCAACAAATGATCGAAAATATCGGACTGAATTCTTTCAAATTCCAAATTGCTTGCCGAAGTTGTAAAACAACCAATTTCTAACGGCATTCCAAGCGGAGAAACAGGTAATTGTTTTACGATAATTGGATCATTTTGCGAAACAGTTTTCAAACTTTTTAAATAATGTTCAACATAAATTCTAAAAACACCAATGTTGGTTAAATTTTTACCATTAATATCTAAATCAGAATTTTCAATGTTTTGATTATAGATGGAAATTTCGTGACGTTTTTGTTGAATATAATGATGAATTAAAGTAATATTTACGAAACGATTTAACATTTCTTCGTTACAAAACTGAAACGAATTAACATTAAACGAAACCGAACGTTTTATTTGACGAGTTCCAGTCGCCAACATCGCCATATGATTGGTTACCTGAGACGAAACCAAATCCACAGTAGGAACCGTTGCAATAGATTTATCAAACTTCTCAATTTTCACCAAATTGATGTTAATTTCTTTTACTGTTCCTTCAATATCGCCTTTGGAAACGGTAATCCAATCGCCAACTTTTACAATTTTAGAATAAGAGATTTGCAAACCAGAAACAAATCCGAAAATTGCATCACGAAAAATCAATAAAACAGCTGCGGTTAAAGCTCCGAGAACAGTAATAATTGTGTTTTTATCAACCGTAAACAAAATCATTATTCCAGAAATAATCGCAAAAAACGTGATGATAAACTTCAACATCTGCCCAAAAGTTCGCACTCCAACTGTTGTATAACTATTTTCTTCGTTGTACACATCAATAATTGTATTGATAACTCGGAAAATAAGTTGCGTAAAAACGATTAATGAAATAAGTTGCGTAATGCGTTGAACAACATGAAAAATATTTCCTTCATTCTTGAACAAAATAACATTCATGCTTAATGCAAAACTGATTGGAATAAGATGAATAGCTGAAACAAAGACTTTGTTTTTGTACAAAAACTTCAACCAATCGTTTTCGGTGAAATTCTTTAATTTTTTTAGAAGCGGAAGAATAATAGCTCTTAGCACAAAATCTAACACAAAAAGAATAGCTATCCAAGTGACAATTTCTAAGAAATTAAAAAGATTTTCAGACAAATCAATTTTGAAATATTGATTGAAAAAAAATTTTACACCATCAGAAAATTCTTCATAAAAAGATTTATCTTGCATAAGCTGTTAATTGAGTTTAAATAGATTTGTTTGTGCAAAGTTACAGTTTTAAAAATACTAAAATAATGGATAACGATAGTATACTAAATCTTATTAGTGGAATTTTATTGGTTGTTGGTTTGATCGGAACTGTTTTGCCAGTTTTACCAGGAGCACCTTTAGCATTGGTAGGATTATTGGTTTTTAAATTCAGTGGTGATTGTAGTTACAATTGGGGAACGATAATTATTGCAGGACTTTTTGTGTTATTAGGCGCGATTTTAGATTATTTATTGCCTGCATATATGACCAAAAAATTAGGTGGAACCAAATACGGAATTTGGGGATCTATTGTCGGATTAATCATCGGATTATTTTTCCCCCCAATCGGTTTTATCGTAGGACCTTTTTTGGGAGCGTTTTTAGGTGAATTAATTTTTACTGCAGCTTCGCCAAAAGTTGCATTAAAATCTGCTTTCGGATCTTTTGTAGGATTTATTTTAACAACAGGTTACGACATTATTTTAACGTTAATCTTTATCGGAATATTTGTATATCAATTGATGAATTAATCAGATTAAATGGTTGAAATTAGGTCAATAAAAAAAAATGACCTATATTTGCAAAGAATTTAAAGGAATAAATGGAGGAGGGCTGGTTATAGCTCTCTTTTTCGTTGTATATGGATTCAAGTAAAGTAAAACAGCTGATAGACGAAGCAATTGCGGAAAATCCGTCATTGTTTCTTATCGATTGGAAAATCACTCCAGATGATAAAATTGTAATTTTAGCAGATGGAGACGAAGGTCTTTCAGTCGAAGAAATTGTAAGAATAAGCCGATATGTAGAACACAATCTTGATAGAGAAGAATGTGATTTTGCATTAGAGGTTTCCTCTCCTGGTGTAGGAAGTAACCTAACCATGCCACGCCAATTTGCCAAAAATGTAGGTAGAACTTTAGAAGCTACATTAAATGACAAAGTGGTGGAAGGCGAAATTGTAGAAGCCGATGAAGAAGGTGTCACAATTTTTTGGGAAGCGCGCGAACCAAAACCTGTAGGAAAAGGAAAAATTACAGTAGAACACGAAGAAAAAATAAATTACGCTGACATCAAGAAAGCGATTATAAAAGTCACCTTTTAAAAAAATTAAAGTTTAATGGACAATCTTGCATTAATTGAATCTTTTGGAGATTTTAAAGACGATAAGAACATCGACCGTATTACGCTGATGGCAATCTTAGAAGAAACCCTGAAAAGTGTTTTGAAAAAGAAATATGGTACAGATGATAACTTTGATATTATTGTAAATCCTGATAAAGGAGACTTAGAGATTTGGCATAACCGTATCGTTGTAGAAGACGGTTTTTCAGAAGACGACGCAACAGATATCGAATTATCAGAAGCACGTAAAATTGAGCCAGATTTTGAAGTAGGTGAAGAAGTATCGGAAAAAATTCCGATCGAAGCATTAGGTCGTCGTGCGATTTTAACATTACGCCAAACATTGGTTTCTAAAGTAATGGAGCATGATAACTCTAATTTATACGAGAAATTTAAAGGTTTAATTGGAGAAGTAGTTTCGGGAGAAATCCACTATGTACGTCACAAACAAGTGATTATTATGGATGACGAACAAAACGAAATGATTTTACCAAAAGAAAATCAAATACCATCAGATTTTTTCAGAAAAGGGGATACATTACGTGCAGTTGTAGATGACGTAAAATTAAGAGGAGCAAAACCTCAAATTATTTTATCTAGAACATCACCAAAATTCTTAGAGAAATTATTTGAACAAGAAATTCCAGAAATTTTAGACGGATTAATTACAATCAAAAATGTAGTTCGTATCCCTGGAGATAAAGCAAAAGTTGCAGTAGAATCTTACGACGATCGTATCGATCCAGTAGGAGCTTGTGTCGGAATGAAAGGATCTCGTATTCATTCAATTGTACGCGAATTACGTAACGAGAATATCGACGTAATTAACTACACAAACAACATGAGTTTGTTTATTCAACGCGCTTTAAGCCCAGCTAAAATTTCGAATATCGAAATTAATGAAGAAGAAAACAAAGCCTTAGTTTACGTAAATGCAGACGAAGTTTCGAAAGCAATTGGTAAGGGAGGTTACAATGTTCGTTTAGCTTCTAAATTAGTTGGAATGGAAATTGATATTTTCAGAGAAGGAGCCCAAGACGAAGACGTAGAATTATCAGAATTCTCAGACGAAATCGATGCATGGGTAATCGAAGCATTTAGTGCTATCGGGTTAGATACTGCCAAAAGTATTTTAGAACAAGATGTTGATGATTTAATCAAACGTACGGATTTAGAAGAAGAGACGATCTTAGACGTTATCCGTGTGTTAAAAGAAGAGTTTGAAGATTAATTCATACTCAAGTCATAAACAATTCATACATTTGCAAACATTAAAATAAGAGATTAGCTTCATATGTCGGAAACAATAAGATTAAGTAAAGTATTAAAAGAATTAAATATATCAATAGATAGAGCTGTTGATTTTTTAGAAGGGAAGGGTACAACAGTAGAAAAAAATCCGAACTCTAAAATCGATGTGCCAACTTACGATATTTTAGTTAATGAGTTCCGATCTGATGCTAAACAAAAGCAAGCTTCCGGTGAAGTAGTCATTAACAAAATTTCAGATATCAAAGCCGCTGAGAAAAAAGAAGCAGAAGCAAAAGCTGCAACTGAAAAACCAGTAGAAAAGAAACCTGAAATCATTGAAACGACGAAAGTTGAATTGGAAGGACCAAAGACTGTTGGAAAAATAGACTTAGATGCTTTGAAACCTAAAGCCAAAGTAGAAAAAACTGCGGTAAAAGAAGAGGTGAAGAAAGAAGAAATCAAGAAAGAGGAGGCACCAAAAGCTGAACCTAAAACTGAATCAAAAGAGGAACCGAAAGGACCGAAAGTGATAAAAGTTATTGATCTTGATAAAATAAATAATACAGGTAAACCTAAAAAGCAAGATTCTCCAGCTCCTAAAAAAGAGCAAGCAGAACCTAAAAAGGCGGAAGCACCGAAGGCGGAAGTTAAAAAAGAGGTGAAGAAAGAAGAACCTAAAAAGGTGGAAGAGGTTAGAAAGCCTGAAATAAAAACGGAAGCGAAGCCTGAAGTGAAGAAAGAAGAAATTGAAGAAGTAGCAGCAGTTGAACCTCAAAAAATTGAAACTGTCTACACAAAATTAGATGGACCTAATTTTACAGGTGCAAAGATTGACTTATCTAAATTTGATAAGAAAAAAACTGACGATAAAAAAGGGAATCAAAAAGGTGCTAATAACGCTGCTGACAAGAAAAAGCGCAAACGTATCCAGAAAAACGTTAAACCAGAAGATGTAGCAAAAGCTGGAGAAAACGGAGGAAACAATAATAATCGTCAAGGTGGTAACAATAACCACGGAGGAAATAATAATAACCGCCAAGGTGGTAATAACAACCATGGAGGAGGAAATAATAACAACCGTCAAGGAGGTCAAGGACAAGGAGGAAATCGCCCAGGAGGTCAAGGCGGCAATCGTCAAGGTGGTGGAAACTTTAGAGGTGGAAACAATCGTGGACCAAGAGTTCCTCAAGTAGAACTTTCTGACGAAGATGTTAAAAAACAAATTAAAGACACTTTAGATAAACTTACTAATAAAGGAAAAGGATCTAAAGGGGCTAAACACAGAAGAGACAAACGTAAAGAGCGTCGTGAGTTTGCTGAGCAAGAGCAAGAAGCAATAGACATGGACAAAACTTTACATGTAACAGAATTTGTAACGGTTAACGAATTAGCTTCGTTAATGGATGTTTCTGTTACAGAAGTTATCTCTGCATGTATGTCATTGGGAATCATGGTTACCATGAACCAACGTCTTGAAGCGGATACAATTCAATTAGTTGCAGATGATTTTGGATTCGAAGCAGTATTTGCTAATGCTGAAGAAGAAATCTCAACTGAAGAAGAAGAAATCGATAACGAAGAAGATTTAGTAACTCGTGCGCCAATCGTAACTGTAATGGGACACGTTGACCACGGTAAAACATCTTTATTAGATTATATTCGTAAAGCAAATGTAATTGCTGGTGAGTCTGGAGGTATTACACAACATATTGGTGCGTACAACGTAACATTGCCAAGTGGTAAACGTGTAGCGTTCTTAGATACACCAGGTCACGAGGCTTTTACAGCGATGCGTGCTCGTGGTGCTCAGGTAACGGATATTGCAATTATTGTGATTGCAGCCGATGACCAAATCATGCCACAAACGCGTGAAGCAATTTCTCACGCTCAAGCAGCTGGAGTACCAATGGTATTCGCAATCAACAAAGTTGATAAACCAGCAGCTAATCCAGAAAAAGTAAAAGAGCAATTAGCTCAAATGAACTTATTAGTTGAAGACTGGGGTGGGACTTACCAATCTCAAGAAATCTCGGCTAAATCTGGTTTAGGAGTAGAAGATTTATTAGAAAAAGTATTATTAGAAGCTGAGGTATTAGACCTTAAAGCAAATCCAAAACGTAAAGCATCTGGTACAGTTGTAGAAGCTGCATTAGACAAAGGACGTGGATATGTTTCGACAATTATTGTACAAACAGGTACATTACACATCGGAGATTATGTATTAGCAGGATCTCATCATGGTAAAGTTCGTGCAATGTTAGATGAGCGTGGTAACAATATCAAAGTTGCTGGACCATCAACACCAGTTACAATATTAGGATTAGCAGGCGCGCCAACTGCAGGTGATAAGTTCAAAGTTTACGAAGACGAACGCGAAGCGAAACAAATTGCAACTCGTAGAGATCAATTACAACGTGAGCAAACTATTCGTACACAAAAACACATCACACTTGATGAGATTGGACGTCGTATCGCTTTAGGAGATTTCAAAGAGTTGAATATTATCTTGAAAGGGGACGTGGATGGTTCTGTGGAAGCATTAACAGACTCTTTACAAAAACTTTCGACAGAAGAAATTATTGTTAACATCTTACACAAAGGAGTTGGACAAATTACAGAATCTGACGTATTATTAGCTTCTGCTTCAGATGCGATTATTATCGGATTTAATGTTCGTCCTGGTGGATCTGCTCGTGATATTGCAGAAAAAGAAGAAGTTGAAATTAGAACTTACTCAATTATCTATGCTGCGATCGAAGAGATTAAAGAAGCGATGGAAGGTATGTTATCTCCAGAGTTGAAAGAGCAAGTAACAGGTAATATTGAAGTTCGTGAAACATTCAAAGTAACGAAAGTTGGTACTATTGCTGGATGTATGGTCTTAGACGGTAAAGTTTACAGAAACTCTAGTATTCGTATCATTCGAGACGGAGTTGTGATCCACGATGGTGAATTAGCTTCATTGAAACGTTTCAAAGATGACGTGAAAGAAGTTAGTAAAGGTTACGAATGTGGTCTTAATATCAAAAACTTCAACGATATTCAAGTAGGTGATATTATCGAAGCTTACGAAACTGTAGAGGTTAAAAAGAAATTGAAATAATCAATTCTCAACAAATATTTTAAAAAGGAGCTCAATTTGAGCTCCTTTTTTTATGAAATTTTATTTAATAAAAATCAATACTCTACTTGTTATATAGAACTATATTCTATTGTTCATCTTATTTTTAGAATAGAATCTTTATTTAACATTAATTTAAATTTTTCTTTTATTTTATTTAAAAACGATTGTTTTATATTCTATAAAATCTATAAATTTGCTAGACTTTAAAATTGTAAATATGAACAAAAAATTATACTCACTCAAAAAAATATTTTTTCTCACTGCTCTTTTCGGCGGAACATTTTTATTCGCTCAAACTAAAGTCACAGGTACGGTTGAAGATGTAAATGGACCAATCGATCAAGCAACGGTTAATGTAAAAGGAACGAATATAACGACGACAACAGATGCAGATGGTTTATATCAATTAACGTTAGAGCCTGGGAAGTATGAAATTATTGTTTCAATAATAGGTGAGCCAACAACGACGCAAACGATTAATGTACTTGATGAAAATGAAGTTTCTTTAGATTTCTTTTTGCAATCAATCAATTCGGATACTGATCTTAGCGAAGTCGTTTTGATTGGTTCACGTGCAGTTGGACGTACACAATTAGATTCTTCAACACCAGTTGATGTGATAGATATTAAAGAGGTGACAAAAGATGTAGGACAAGTTTCGTTGAATCAAATCTTAAATTATGTTGCGCCATCTTTTAGCTCGAATACGCAAGTTATTTCTGATGGAACAGATCACATCGATCCTGCTTCTTTGCGCGGTTTAGGACCAGATCAAGTATTGGTTTTGATTAACGGAAAGCGTCGTCATACAACATCATTGGTTAATATTAATGGTTCGTTTGGTAAAGGTTCTGTTGGTACAGATTTGAATGCGATTCCAACTTCTGCAATTAAAAGAATTGAAATTCTTCGAGATGGAGCAGCTGCTCAATATGGTTCTGATGCGATTGCAGGTGTGATTAATATTGTCTTGGAAGATTCGACAGATAAACTACGTGCGTCAATTTCGTATGGAGGAAATCTTTCGAAAAATGCAGAAGATAATTTTGATGGTGAAACTTTTCAAGCGAATGTAAATTATGGTGTAAAAGTGGGTGAAAAAGGAGGATTTGTAAATGTTGCAGGTTCTTACGACAAGCGTCAACCATTCAATCGTCAAAAAGAATTTACAGGAACAATTTTCTCAGATTATAATCGACCAGATTTATACCCAAATCCAACTGGAAAAGATATTACAGAGGAAGAATTAGCGCGTCGTGGAGAAACGCGTGCTGATTATGTTTCGCGCATTGGACAATCAAAAAATGAAGGAGGAGCGATTTTTATTAATTCACTTTTTCCAGTTTTAGATAAAACCGAAATTTATGCATTTGGAGGATTAAATTATCGTTTGGGTGAATCGGCGGCTTTTCGTCGTCAGCCTGCTCAGTTACATCAAACAGTAGCGTCAATTTATCCAAATGGATTTTTACCATTGATTCAAACTAATAATTACGATCGCTCTATAGCAGCGGGAATTCGTAGTGAAATTAACGGTTGGAAAGTTGATTTTTCGAACACATACGGAAATAATACCATCGATTTTGGAGTCAAAAATACAGTTAATGCATCGATGAAAGAATCTTCTCCAACATCTTTTGAAGCTGGTGGATATCGTTTTACGCAGAATACAACCAACCTAGATTTTACGCGTTTTTTTGATGATGTTTTAGCTGGAATTAATGTCGCGTTTGGTGCAGAATTTCGTTATGAGAATTATCAAATTGTAGGAGGTGAAGAATCATCTTATGCGAATTATGGTAAAGTTCGTCAAATTGGCGTAGACGGAAATGGAAAGCCAATTTATGTTCAAGATTTTAACGGAAATATCAATACTTTATTTGCTGCAAATGGTACTGCTTTAGCAGGTGGAGCGCAAGCTTTTCCTGGATTTTTACCAGCGAACGAAGTCAATGCAAATCGTCATTCTGTTGCGGGGTATTTAGATACTGAATTCAATTTTACGAAAGATTTCTTAGTAGCTGCTGCGTTACGTTACGAAGATTATTCAGATTTTGGATCAACGTTAAATGGAAAAATTTCGACTCGATACAAATTAGGAAACTATGTGTTGAGAGCCGCTGCAAGTACAGGATTTAGAGCACCATCTTTACATCAATTATACTTTAGCGCAACTTCAAGTTTATTCTTAGATGGAGCAATTTCTAATTCAGGAACTTTTACAAATGATAGTCGTGCTGCAAAATTATTAGGAATTCCACAATTGAACGAAGAAAAATCGAAATCAGTTTCGGCTGGAGCAACGGCAAATTGGGGAAAATTCAAATTGAGTGTTGATGGATATTTCATCAGAATTGATGACCGAATCATTTACACAGGATCTTTCACAGGAAGCAATGCAGCAAATGCATCAGCTCAAGACAAAGAGATTTACGAATTATTGCAACAAGCAAATGCAACTTCGGCGCGTTTCTTCGCAAATGCAATTGATACCGAAACCAAAGGAATAGATGTAGTTTTGACGTATCAAGATCGTTTGGGAGCAGGGAAATTACGTGGAGATTTATCGGCGACTTTTAGTAAAACAAATGTTGTGGGCGACGTTCATGCTTCGGATTTATTAAAAGGAAAAGAGTCTACTTATTTTGATCGTTCAAGTCGTATTTATTTAGAATCAGCGATTCCTCGTACAAAAATCAATTTATCACTGAATTATTCATTGGATAAATGGAATGTTTACTTAAGAAATGTATATTTCGGAGAAGTTGATGCAGCGACAAATACGGTGGCAGATTCGCAAACTTTTAGCGGAAAAGTTGTAACAGATTTGAGTTTTGGTTATGCTTTCAACAAAAATATTTCGTTAACAATCGGTGCAAATAATTTATTTGATATTTATCCTGATGAAACGAAAATTGGAGGAAATAGAGGAGCAGGATATTTCGTGTATTCACGTACTGGACAACAATTCGGAACTGGAGGACGATTTGCTTTTGCTCGTTTATCATTAAGTTTATAATTTAAATAGTTTATATGTTTTACCAAATCTTTGTCTTAATTGATGGAGGTTTGGTATTTTTGTTTAAATCGATTTTATGAAGAAAATATCATTTATTATAGTTTTATTCTTCGCGATTATTCAGTTGAATGCGCAAGAATCTTACAACAATGGAGTTGTTGTAACGGCTCATCCCGAAGCTTCAAAAGTTGGAGTTGAAATTCTGAAAAAAGGTGGAAATGCGATTGACGCTTCTATTGCAGTTCAGTTTGCGTTGGCGGTTGTTTATCCAAATGCAGGAAATATTGGAGGCGGTGGATTTTTGGTTTATCGTGATTCAAAAGGAAAGACTGATGCGTTAGATTATCGTGAAAAAGCACCTTTGAAAGCGAGTGAAGATATGTATTGGGACAAAAACGGCAATGCAATTACTGATCTTAGTTTGTATGGACAATTTGCTGCAGGTGTTCCCGGAACAGTCGATGGAATGGTGAAAGCGCATGAAAAATATGGAAAATTAAATTGGAAAGAATTAGTTCAGCCAGCTATTAATTTAGCTCAAAAAGGATTTAAAATTACAAAGCAACAAGCAAGCGAATTGACAAATAAGCACAATGATTTTGTAAAATATAATTCAAAAACGAATGCTTTAACGTCTAAATCATCTTGGAAAGAAGGGGATTTACTAATTCAGAAAGATTTAGCTAATACGTTAAAATTAATTCAGAAAAAAGGTCGAGCTGGTTTTTATGAAGGAAAAACAGCTGATTTAATAGTGAGAGAAATGAAACGTGGAAACGGAATTATTTCTCATGAAGATTTAAAAGAATATCAGTCAGTTTGGAGAACGCCAGTTTCTGGAAATTATAAAGGTTTTAAAGTGATTTCGATGCCGCCGCCTTCAAGTGGAGGAATTGCATTGGTTTCGTTATTTCAATCAATCGAAGATTATCCAATTAATAAATGGGGATTTCAGGCAGATTCTACAATTCAAGTGATGGTAGAAGCAGAGCGTCGCGTTTATGCAGATCGAGCAGAACACTTAGGTGATCCAGATTTTATAAAAGTTCCGCAAAAACAATTATTGGATAAAAGTTATAATGTGAATCGAATGAAAGATTTTTCGTTTGATAGAGCAACACCTAGTTCAGTAATCAAAGCGGGTGAAATAATCGGTAAAGAATCAATGGAAACGACGCATTATGTAATTGTTGATAAAGATGGAAATGCAGCTTCTGTAACGACTACTTTGAATAATTCGTACGGATCTTTGGTTGTTGTAGAAGGTGCAGGATTTTTGTTGAATGATGAAATGGATGATTTTTCTGTAAAACCAGGTACACCGAATTTGTATGGTTTGGTTGGAGGAAAAGCAAATGCGATTGAACCTTCGAAAAGAATGTTAAGTTCGATGACGCCTTCGATTTTAGAGAAAGATGGTAAATTGTTTATGGTTGTGGGAACACCAGGTGGTTCTACAATTATTACGTCTGTTTTTCAAGCAATTTTGAATGTTGTTGATTTCGGAATGACGATGCAAGAAGCTGTTGCAGTACCAAGATTTCATCATCAATGGTTACCAGACCAGATCGATTATGAACCAAATGCGATATCAGAAAATGTTCGCGAAACGTTAAAACAAAAAGGTTATAAGTTGAAAGAACGTAAACCTTATGGACGTGTAGAAGGAATTTTGGTAAATAAGGATGGAACGTATCAAGCTGGAGCAGATCCGCGAGGAGATGATAAGGCAGTAGGGTATTAAAAAAGTTAGATAAACAAAAAGGCTATTCAATTGAATAGCCTTTTTAATTATAAATAATTATTTTACCAACCTTTTATAGCTCCACCTTTGAATACTTCGTCTGCTTTTTTAGCAACTTGTTCAGATTGGTATGCTTGTACAAATTTCTTCACTTTTTCATCGTTTTTGTTGTCTTCACGGCTCACAATGATATTGACATAAGGCGATTCTTTATCCTCTGTAAAAATTCCTTGTTTTTTAGCATCTAAACCAGCTTGTCCTGCAAAATTATTATTAATAACAGAAATCGCTACTTTTTCATCATCTAAAACACGAGGTAATTGTGGAGCTTCTAATTCTAAAATCTCTAATTTTTTAGGATTAGAAACAATATCAGTTAATTTAGGAAATAAACCAACACCATCTTTCAATTTAATTAAACCTATTTTTTGTAACAACAATAAAGATCGACCTCCATTAGCTGGATCATTCGGAATAGCAATTGTATTACCTTCTTTTAATTCATTTATAGATTTTATTTTTTTAGAATATCCAACGATTGGGTATAAAAATGTATTTCCAATAGGTTCTAATTTGTAACCACGTTGTTTTTCTTGTTCTTCTAAAAATGGAACTGTTTGGTAAGCATTAACATCTAAATCACCTTGATTCAACGCTTCATTCGGAATAATATAATCATTGAAAGTAATCAATTCTACTTCCAAATTGTATTTTTCTTTTGCAACTTGTTTTGCAACTTGAGCAACCTCAAATTCAGGTCCAGTCATTACACCAACATTTATTGTATTTGCATCAGTTTTAGATTCTCCACATGCTGTTAAAGCAAGTGCTGATAATGTTGTAAGAAGTATATTTTTAATTAACTTTTTCATTGTTTAAATTATTTATAATTGAATTTTTTTGATAAGAAATCACCAGTAAATTGGATGATAAAAACGATAATTATTAATAGAATTAAAACGGTATTCATTATAAAAGTATCATATCCAACATACCCATATTGATAGCCGATTTGTCCTAATCCGCCAGCTCCTACAGCGCCACCCATTGCCGAATAGCCGACTAAAGTAATTAACGTAATTGTTGCGGCATTTATTAACGATGGTAATGCTTCTGGTAACAAAACTTTGAAAATGATTTGCGAAGGTTTTGCACCCATAGAACGTGCTGCTTCTATCAAATCTTCAGGAATCTCTAATAAACTATTTTCTACTAAACGCGCTATAAATGGTGCGGCTCCAATACTAAGAGGTACCAAGGCAGCAGAAACGCCGATTGATGTTCCAACTAAACTTCGTGTAAAAGGAATCATCCAAACGATTAGAATAATGAATGGAATTGATCTGAAAATATTGACAAAAAAGGCTAAAATTTGATTAACCAATTTGTTTTCTAATAATTGTCCTTTTCTCGTTAAAAACAAGAATATTCCGATTGGAAGACCAAGTACAAAACCAAAAAATCCGGAAACAAATGTCATTAAAACTGTTTCCCAAGTTCCCTTAAGTAATAGATTAATAACTGCTTCTGACATAACCGATTTTTTCTAAATTAAATTTATTTTGCTGTAAATATGTTTCGATTGCTGAGTTTTCTTTTGAATTAATTTTCAAGAAAAATGTTCCGTAATTGATTTCTCCAGCATATTCGATTCTTGAATTTATGATTTCTGCTTCAATATTATGCAACGAATTTATTTCTGCAATAAGTTGATTGAATTTTGGTTGATTCGTGAAATTGATTTTATAAATTGTTGAGTTATTTTCTGAATAAGTATCAACCAAATTTTTCTGAAAACTTAGTGGTAAAGCTATGTCCAATGAATTTTTGATAAATTCTTGCGTGATATTCTCTTTCGGATTTGTGAAAATTTCTTCTACTGTACCATGTTCTACTAATTTTCCACTTTCAATCACTCCAACTTCATCACAAATAGAATTGATTACTTCCATTTCATGGGTGATTAAGAGAATCGTTAGATTTAATCGTTGATTGATTTCTTTCAACAATTTCAAAATAGATTTTGTAGTCGCAGGATCTAACGCACTTGTCGCTTCGTCACATAACAAAACTGTTGGATTATTAGCCAAAGCACGCGCTATTGCAACACGTTGTTTTTGTCCGCCCGATAAATTTGTAGGATATTCTTTTGCTTTTTCGTGAATATCAACAAGGTGTAAAAGTTCGTCAACCTTTGTTTTTATTTGGCTTTTTGAGATACCTTCCAATTCCATCGGAAAAGCAATATTTTCTTCTACAGTTCGCGAAGAAAGTAAATTGAAATGTTGAAAAATCATACCGATTTTTCTTCTTTCTAAAGTTAATTTTGAATTATTTAAGTTCAATAAATTTGTTCCATTTATCAAAACTTCTCCTGTATCAGGTCGTTCTAATAAATTAACACAGCGAATCAAGGTGCTTTTTCCGGCACCAGATTTACCAATGATTCCAAAAATTTTTCCTTCTTCAATCTGCAAAGAAACATCGCGCAAAGCATGAATTTCTCTTTTAGAAGTTCTGAAAGTTTTGGATATATTTTTTAGTTCAATCATTCTAAAAATCTTAATAAAAAAACCTCTCAATTATTATAAATAAATGCAGAGAGGTTGTGTTTTTTTTGCTTTTATAAAGTCTATTAAAATTATGGACTTATAAAAAGTTATGCAAAAATAATTAGTTTTTTTTAATGATTTTTTATTAAAAATGAAATTTATTCTACAAAATAACCATCTTGCAGGATAAATTTTCTAATTAATATTTAAGATTACGATTTATTATTGTATAATCGAAATTCATAGTAATTATTTCTTAAGATAAGATATCTCTAATTTCTGGATTTTTTTCAAACTGCGCTTTTGCAAAAGGACACAAAGGAATTACTTTGATATTATCTTTTCTCACCCAATCTACTAAGGCTAATAAAGCTTTTTTACCAACACCTTGTCCACCATATGCTTCGTCAACCTCTGTATGATCGATAATAATTTTATCATTACCAGCCCAAACGTAATCCATTTTTCCAGCTTTTTTATCGCCATCTAAAACGACAAAAGCACCATTTTTCTTATCATCAATTTGTTTAATTTCCATGAGTTTTATTTTTTAAGTTGTTTATTAATCTTCTAAAGTACCAAACTTTCCGTTATTAAAATCCTCAAAAGCTTCGCGAATTTGCTCTTGTGTATTCATCACAAAAGGACCATAGGAAGCGATTGGCTCATTCAAAGGTTTTCCACTCAAAATTAATACCACACTATTTTTTGTTGCTTCAATTGAGAAATCTTCGCCTTCGTTTGTAAACAATAATAAGTGATCCGTTGGAACAATTTCTTGGTTGTTCACTTTTACTTCTCCATCAATAACTAATAAAACGGTATTGTAATTTGCAGGAAAATTAAAATTAGCTTTTCCATCTTCATTCAGTTTTGCATTCAGCATATTAACAGGAGAAAATGTTGATGCAGCACCTTTTGTTTGGTTATATTCACCAGAAATAACTTCGATAAAACCATTTTCAACTTCTACAGTTGGAATATCTTTATGTTCAATCGCTTGATATTTTGGAGTGCTCATTTTATCCTTTGCAGGAAGATTTACCCACAATTGAATCATTTGAAAAATTCCACCTTGTTTATAAAATTCTTCGGCATGATATTCTTTGTGTAAAACACCCGAAGCCGCTGTCATCCATTGTACATCGCCTTGATGAATTGTTCCTCCTCCACCAGAACTATCGTGATGAGAAACGCTTCCTTCATAAGCAATAGTTACAGTTTCGAAACCACGGTGTGGATGCACGCCAACACCTTTTGGTTTGTCTGTTGCTGGAAAATGAAATTTTGAATTGTAATCTAACATAATAAATGGATCCATTCTACGCATATCCAAATGATAACCACTTGGAATAAAATTGTGTACTCTAAATCCATCCCCTACAAAATGTGGTTCTCTTGGTGCGATAACGGCTTCTATATTTTTTGTATTCATCTTCTTATTATTTAGTGATTGTTAACTTGTTTTATTTTCTTTTACAAAGTTAGTACCGCCTGATTTGTAATGTATTGATATAGGATAAGAAGTTGTACATGAATTAATTGATGTAGGGTAATGGAAATGATTCAGACATTTTTTTACATAATAAATACAACTCTAATCGATTGTTTTTATCTTTGTGGGACTGCTTTAATTGACTCAATATTTTCGTTTTAAAAACATTAATTTATTAGTCTTCTATACCGATTCTATGCCGCCTTTATGTCGCCTCTATGCTACCTCTATGCCGTGCTTAGAGGCATTAATCTCGCCTTAACAAGGAGGCTTGTTCGGTCTTTCTTCGGTGTTTCTTTATCCATAGTCCAGCTATAGGACTAATTACCCTCGACCTAAAGTATGAGAAGCTGAAATGAATTCAGCTAAACAATTCTATATAAGAATCGTTATCCTTAATTTCTTTCAGGATAGTTTTCAAAACAAAAAACCACCTCGAATGAGGTGGTTTTTTAGTTTATAAAATCTCTTTAAGACTTCCGTCAGGATGATAAGTTTTACCATCACATTCCCACTCATGAGAAATAATCGTATCTTTTTTATGAATGTTAAAAGTTAACTCTCCTTTTCTTTTGATGATTGTGTCACCAATATTTATTTGATTTCTATAATTAGCCCACCATCTATTTTCTTCATTACAATTACATTTTTCATTATTAGATGGATTTCGTCCATTCATTGCTAAATTCCCACTTGTTCCCCAATCTTTATTTTCTACAATCATTAAACATTCACTATTTAATCTTTTGGAAAAAAAAACTTCACAATTAGGTTTTTCGTTGCAGGAAAAGAGAATAAATAATAAGCTAAATACAGAAATAAGTTTATTCATTATAACCCGTTGGGTGTAATTAAATAGCTTGATTTTTAATATTGTTTATTGGTCTATCAAAGATGAACTTATTGATATATTGGATCAATGTTAAAGCTGTTATTTTTGCTAAAATTCTTGTTTTAAAACCTTGAAAAGTTTTAGCATAATTGTTTCTAATTCTGAACTGGTCGCATAGTTGTGAAAATAATGTTTCAATTCTTTTTCTTGATTTCCTAAAGATATAAGGTTGTGGCTTATAATCTTTCTGATTAGCTCTTTTTGGTGTTTCTAATTTGATATTAACAGTTTGAAATAAATCTAATTGAATGCTTTGAGATAAGTAACCTCTATCTCCAAGTAGGACGCAATCAGACATTTGTTGTTTTATGTTTTTCAAAAAATGAACATCGTGAACTTCTGCTTTTGTAATATCTAATGAATGAAAAATTCCATTTATGGAACAAACACCATGTAATTTATACCCGTAAAACCAATTGTTTTGAGAAGCACAAAACCCTTTTGAAGGAGCTGTTTCAAACTCATTTTTACAGATTTTAATTCTTCTATGACGTGCAAATTTGCAAATTTCCAACGGCATGCTATCCACTATGAAATAATCTTCAAATTCTAAAAACCGAGAAGCTAATTTTGTTCTTACTTCTTCTAAAAAGAAAAACAATTTTCGTCTTCTTTTATTGAACTGACTTCGCTCAATTAAATTGGGAATTTGTTGATTGTTAATCTCTTTAAACAACTAATTTTCACTATAAATGGACATAAATTCAGCAGTTAAACTCAAAGCAACTATCTCTAAATCAGACATTTTTTCTTTTCTACCTACTCCTGATTTTAATTCTAATTCAAAATTCAATGAACTTATAACTTCTAAAACTCTAAAATAATTTTTTACTATATTTGACATAGATATTGGTTTGTTTAGCGACTTCAAGATACTGTATTTCAGTGTCTTGACCAATGTCTAATCAATCTATTTTACTGCTAATAATTACACCCAAGGGGTTCATTATAGTAATTTTTCATCAAAGATATTCGGTAAAGTCACCTTCAATAAAGGTTCTTCTTCCATGGCGCGTTTTATTGCGAAAATAGCTTCCTCGTTTCGTGCCCAAGAGCGACGAGCAATTCCGTTATTCACATCCCAATGTAACATCGATTTTAGACGCTGTTCAGCATCAGAAGATCCATCCAATAACATTCCGAATCCACCATTGATTACTTCGCCCCATCCAACGCCACCACCGTTGTGAATAGAAACCCAAGTTGCACCTCGGAAACTGTCGCCAATGACATTATGAATCGCCATATCAGCTGTGAATTTTGAGCCATCATAAATGTTAGACGTTTCGCGGAAAGGAGAATCTGTTCCAGAAACATCATGATGATCGCGTCCTAAAACAACTGCTCCGATTTCACCTTTCGCAATTGCATCGTTGAATGCTTTCGCAATCTTGATTCGACCTTCAGCATCCGCATATAAAATACGAGCTTGTGATCCAACCACCAATTTATTTTGTTGCGCTCCTTTAATCCACGTGATGTTATCCTGCATTTGTTGCTGAATTTCTTGTGGAGAATGCTGCATGATTTCTTCTAAAACTTGACAAGCAATTTCATCTGTTTTTTGTAAATCTTCTGGTTTCCCCGACGTACAAACCCAACGGAAAGGTCCAAATCCATAATCGAAACACATTGGTCCCATAATGTCTTGAACATAACTTGGATATTTAAAATCGATATTATTTTCAGCCATTACATCTGCTCCAGCACGAGAAGCTTCTAATAAAAAGGCATTTCCATAATCAAAGAAATACGTTCCTTTTGCGGTATGTTTATTCACAGCTGCTGCATGACGACGTAACGATTCTTGTACTTTCTGTTTGAATAATTCTGGATTATTCGCCATCATTTCATTGGCTTCTTCAAAGGATAATCCAACTGGATAATATCCTCCTGCCCAAGGATTATGTAATGAAGTTTGATCTGAGCCTAAGTCGATGTATAGATCTTCTTGGTCAAATTTTTCCCAAACCTCAACAATATTTCCATCGTAAGCAATCGAAACAACTTCTTTGTCTTCTTTCGCTTTTCGAACACGAGTGACTAATTCATCCAAATCTGAAATGACTTCATCGACCCAACCTTGTTCATGGCGTTTCCAAGTCGCTGCAGGATTTACTTCAGCTGTTACCGAAATCACGCCTGCAATATTTCCAGCTTTTGGTTGTGCACCCGACATTCCACCTAAACCAGCGGTTACAAATAACTTACCAGCTGTTCCGTTCGAATCGATTTTACGACATCCATTTAAAACGGTAATTGTAGTTCCGTGAACAATTCCTTGCGGCCCAATGTACATATAACTTCCGGCTGTCATTTGTCCGTATTGTGAAACCCCTAAGGCATTCATTTTTTCCCAATCATCCGGTTTCGAATAATTAGGAATCACCATTCCGTTCGTTACCACTACACGAGGTGCATTCTTGTGGGAAGGAAATAATCCCATCGGATGACCAGAATACATCACTAACGTTTGTTCGTCGGTCATTTCCGACAAATATTTCATTGTTAAAAGGTATTGTGCCCAATTTTGAAATACGGCACCATTTCCACCATACGTGATTAATTCTTCAGGATGTTGTGCTACAGCATGATCCAAATTGTTTTGAATCATGAGCATAATCGCTTTTGCTTGTTGCGATTTTCCTGGATATTCATCAATAGGTTGCGCGTAGATTTTGTAATCCGGCATGAAGCGGTACATATAAATACGACCGTAGTTTTCCAATTCTTCTTTGAATTCAGGAATTAATTCAGCATGATGCTGCGGATTAAAATAGCGTAACGCATTTTTTAAAGCTAATTTCTTTTCGTCCTCCGTTAGAATTTCTTTTCGCTTAGGTGCGTGACTAACGTTTGGATCTCTATATTTTTTTTCAGGAAGTTGTGTAGGAATTCCTTGTTGTATGTGTTCTTGAAATGTCATTTTTTTTGTGTGTTTTTTGTTTTTACAATTATGCGTTTTTTCTCAACTCTTTATCCATGATGAATAAACATCCAAATCCGATGATATAACAAAGCATATCAATCCAAGAAAATGAAGTGCCGATAATCATTTTTGCTAATGTTGAATCTTTTAAACCAATTAATTCAATGAATTTGAAATATTGTAAAGTTTCAACTGTAAAGGCAATAAGAAGAGTGAAAATTGCGATGTACAAGGGTTTAATTTGAACAAATGCTTTGATGAAATAGTAAATTAATATGACCACTAAAATATCGCCAACGTAAGGTCGGATAATGGCATCGTGTACATATAAAGCAATAAGCACTTCTAAAATAAAAATGATTAAGGCGATGATAAAGGATTTGATATGGAATCGAAACATATTTTAATAATGATTTATGTGAATAATCTAAAATATTTGATAATATAAAATCCAATGCTAGATAGAATGAGAATTAAACTCAATAAATAGGCTACAAAATTCCAAAAATTTGCAGGTTTGCAGATTCTGAAATGGATAATCATATAGATGAAACCAAAACTTAAAATTACACTAAGAATAATTAAAGCAATTAAAATTAGATTGATTTTTTGATGACTAAATAAGTCAGCACTTAAAAAGAATAAGGCAATTGAAATTATTGCAGAAATTGTAAGAATGTATCCTGCTTGATCATTCTTTTTAACATTATCATCAATAGAATTAATTCCTGTAAATACATCTAATATTGCTTGTATTAAATCCATAAATTGTAATTTCTTGTTTGTTTTTAAATTAAAACTTCATAATCAAATCTTGGAAATCATCTGTCTGTAAAAGATCAATGATATTATTGATATCCTCACCAATTAATCGATCATCTTCTAACTTTGGACATACCGAGCGAACAGCAACAAAAACTTGCTCTAAATAAGGACTTGTTTGTTTTGGTCGTCTAAATTCTAAACCTTGGCAAGCATACATCAGCTCAATGGCTAAAATACGTTCCACATTATCTAAGACTTGATTGAATTTTCGTCCAGAAATACTTCCCATCGAAACGTGATCTTCTTGTCCTAACGAAGTCGGAATACTATCGGCAGAAGCAGGGAAACATAAGGTTTTGTTCTCCGTACATAATGCAGCCGAAGTATATTGTGGAATCATAAAGCCAGAATTTAAACCAGAACTTTCTGTTAATAATTTTGGTAACCCGTATTTCCCTTCAATTAATAAGTATTGACGACGATCTGAAATATTTCCTAATTCAGAAGCGGCAACTGTCGCATAATCTAAAGCCATTGCTAAAGGTTGACCGTGGAAATTTCCACCTGAAATAGCTTCTTCATCTGAAACTACGATTGGATTATCAGTAACAGAATTCAATTCGATTTCGGCTAATTCTTGTAAATGGAAAAAGGCATTGCGAGATGCACCATGTACTTGTGGAATACAACGTAACGAATAAGGATCTTGTACACGTCCACACTCTTGATGCGAATAAGCGATTCCTGAACCTTCTAATAATTTTCGCATGCGTTCAGCCACTAAAACTGATCCTGCAAACGGACGGATTTGATGTAATTCGGCTTTGAACGGACTTGGAGAACCTTCATAAGCTTCTAAAGATAATGCACCTACAACATCTGCTAAGTTTAATAAATATTCGAATTTTTTTAAGCCGTGTAAAGCGTGAGATAAAATAAATTGTGTACCGTTAATTAAACCTAATCCTTCTTTCGCGGATAAATTTAAAGGTTGTAGGTTATGTTTTACTAAGGCTTCTTTCGTCGATATGATTTGATCTCCATCCCAAACTTTTCCTTCGCCAATTAAAGGCAAAAATAAATGGGATAATGGAGCTAAATCACCAGATGCTCCAACAGATCCTTTTTCTGGAACGACTGGGATAATATCTTTTTCGACCATTAGTAAAATTCGTTCCACAACATCTAAAGTCACACCAGAATATCCTTTTGATAAAGCATGTGCTTTTGCAATTAACATGGTTTTAGAAATTTCTTTCTTGATTGGATTTCCAACACCAACCGCATGACTGATTAATAAATTATGTTGAAGTTGACGGGTTTCTTCTTCCGAGATTTTAGTGTCGCAAAGTGGTCCAAAACCAGTGTTAATTCCATAAACTGTTTGACCAGAAGCAACTATTTTAGCAACGTTTTGTTGCGATTTTAAGATTTGTTGTTTACTCGCTTCATTAAGTTCAATTTCGATGTTTCCTTCTTTGATTCCTTTGTAATCCTCGAACGAAAGAAAATCGATACCGTAAGTTTTCTTGATCATTTTTTCGAATTTGTGATACTTCAAAGATAATCTTTTCATTGATTTGATAAAAGATAGAAATCATTTCAGATGTAATAAATTGAGATTTGATAAGGTTTTATAACACTATCTTTTATAAATTTGCTAAAATTTTTATGTAATGTGTGATAAACATCTTCATGACGAAATGGGGGACGACCATATTTCAGCAAACTTAGAAACGCCTTTGAGAGCTGATGCATTTGAGTTGTCTGCTGAAGAAAAAGTGGAAAAGATAGAAGCGGATTTCCGTAACATCATGGAAACTTTAGGCTTAGATTTAACAGATGATAGTTTGAAAGGAACGCCAAAACGTGTTGCGAAAATGTTCGTAAAAGAGATTTTTGGTGGTTTATTGCCAGAGCGTAAGCCTGGAATGTCAACTTTCGAAAATAAATATAACTACAATCAAATGTTGGTTGAAAAGGATATCGTGGTTTATTCAACTTGCGAGCATCACTTTTTACCAATTGTTGGACGTGCACATGTTGGTTACATCTCGAAAGGGAAAGTAATCGGATTGTCTAAAATGAATCGTATTGTAGAATATTATGCAAAACGTCCGCAAGTACAAGAGCGTTTGACAATGCAAATTGTGAAAGCAATGCAAGAAGCGTTAGGTACAAACGATGTAGCATGTATTATTGATGCGAAACATTTGTGTGTAAACTCGCGCGGAATCAAAGATATCGAATCAAGTACAGTAACTGCCGAATACGGTGGAGCATTTAAAGATAATGAGCAATTAAGAAAAGAGTTTATTTCGTACATCGGAATGAAAACTACTTTTAATGTTTAAAATATAAATCCTATAAAATGGTAAAAGAAAATCAATTAAAATTACATAATTCCTTAACGGGACAGAAAGAAACATTCGAACCAATTAATCAAGATAATGTTGGAATGTATGTTTGTGGACCTACCGTTTACAGTAATGTGCATCTTGGGAATGTGCGTACGTTTATGTCATTTGATATGATTTATCGTTACCTAAAATTTTTGGGTTACAAAGTTCGTTATGTTCGTAATATTACGGATGCTGGGCATTTAACAGATGATGGAAATGTAGAAAATGATCGTTTTGTAAAGCAATCTAAATTAGAGAAATTAGAACCAATGGAAATCGTACAGAAATATACGGTCGATTTTCATAAAGTTTTAGAAAAATTTAATTTACTTCCTCCAACAATCGAGCCTACAGCAACGGGACATATTTTAGAACAAATTGCTTTAGCGGAGAAATTAATTGATTTAGGATTTGCTTATGAAGTAAACGGATCAGTTTATTTTGATGTAGAAGCTTACAACAAAAAAGGACTTGATTATGGTGAATTGAGTAACCGTAACATCGAAGAATTAATCAATAATACAAGAGATTTAGACGGGCAAGGAGAGAAGAAAAATCCAGTTGATTTTGCACTTTGGAAAAACGCTTCGCCTGCTCACATTATGCGTTGGGCTTCGCCTTGGGGAGATGGTTTCCCTGGTTGGCACTTAGAATGTACAGTGATGAGTACAAAATATCTTGGCGATTATTTCGATATTCATGGAGGTGGAATGGATCTTAAATTTCCTCATCACGAATGCGAGATTGCTCAAGCAAAAGGTTCTAACGGTCACGAACCAGTAAAATATTGGATGCATGCAAATATGTTGACGATGAATGGTCAGCGTATGAGTAAATCGACAGGAAATTACATTTTGCCAATGCAATTAGTGAATGGTGAAAATGATTTCTTCGAAAAACCATTTCATCCAGCTGTTGTACGTTTTTGTTTCTTACAAGCTCATTATCGCAGTGTTTTAGATATTTCGAATGATGCAATGTTAGCTTCAGAAAAAGGATATAATCGTTTGGTTGAAGCATTAAAAACATTAGAAACAATTACACCAAAGAAAACTTCTACCGTTAATATTGATGAATTAGAAGCGAAATTATACACCGCAATGGATGATGATTTCAATACGCCAATATTGATTGCTCATTTATTTGATGCAGTAAAAATGATTAATTCAATCAAAGATAGTTTCGAGAATATTACAGCTGAAGATTTAGAGCGCTTAAAGGCAATTATGAATGGTTTTGTTCATGATGTTTTAGGTTTAGATACAGAAGCTGCAAACGAAAGTTCTGACAAATTAGATGGTGTTGTGAAAATGCTAATCGAAATGCGTAATCAGGCACGTGTGGATAAAAATTGGGCTTTATCTGATCAGATTCGTGATCAATTAAGCGCATTAGGTATCCAACTAAAAGATGGCGCTGACGGAACGACTTTCACTTTTTAAGAAAGATTTATAAAATATTTAACCCACTTAGAAATAAGTGGGTTTTTTTGTATCTCTCAATTTTAGATTACTTTTGTAAGGATTTATTCAACAGGATGAAAAAAACAATCATTGGTTTATTTTTATTAGGAGCTATTCTAGCGCAGGCTCAAGAGGATTCGATAAAAGTTTTAAAACCATTAAAAGGATCATCAACAAATGATTCGGTTACATATTATAAAACCAAAATCGACGATTATAAGTTTTGGACGAATGGCAGAAAACCAGAAGTATTGGATACGACATTAAGTATCAAAAACTATTATAATCAAAATTTTATTCGCAAAGATGCGTTCGGAAAATTATTTTTTCCGAATGTTGGTGGTGTAGTGGTGGATTTGGAGTATCAAAATACACCATTCAATCCGTCGATGTTGCCAACTGGTAAAAAATACAACTATTATTACGCAAATGATATCAAATATTATGATGTGAAAACGCCATATACCGAGTTTATTTACGAGAATGGTGTTAAAGAAGGTAACTTTTTGTCTTCGACATTTTCGCATAATATCAACAAGCAATTCAATTATACGTTTCATTATCGTGGATTAATTTCCGAAGGTCGTTATCGTCATGAAAAAGCTCAGAATAATACCTTTGTTTTTTCGTCAAACTATAAAACAAAATCAGAGCGTTTCAAATTGTGGTGGAATTATGCAGCACAAAATCTGAAAAATAATGAAAACGGTGGTATAGAAGATGTCAACGATTTTATTTTGCAAGATGACCGTAGAATGACGAATGTTCGTAATATTCCGTTGAATTCGCAAACAGCAAAATCTGAATTTGATGCGCGTCGAATAGAATTGAATGCTTCGTACGGAATCTTAAAAAAGATGAATGAAAAAGATTCGACTTTTTATAATCCAATCGAATTGAAGAATAAATTTTCGTACGAAAAACAAAAATATCGCTACGAGGATACGTCTCCAAATGGAACTTTATATTCTACGCCGATTATCACTGGAATGGATTATAGAAGTAAAAAGAGTTTTACAGATTTATCCAATACGACAACTGCTGGTTTTCAATGGACAGATCGTGTGAAGATAGAGGCTGGTGTTAAATTCCAGAATTTACGTGTTTTTGCTGATCAAGCCATGACGATTGTTGCAGTTCCAAAGCAAATAGAGGAAAATCTTTTTGGAGTTGTTGGAAAAGTGGATTTTGATTGGAATGAAAAATTGAAACTTTACGGAAATGTTGAATATTTGCAATCTGATAATTACAAAAGTGTTTATAATGTAGATGCAGTTTTAGATGTGACGCCGATAGAAGGTTACACATTGAGTGCTGGAGCAGTTATTCAGTCAAAACTTCCTTCTTTGAATGCGGTTTATAATCAAAGTTTCTTTAATAATTTTAATTACGTAAATAAATTTCAAACTGAAAATGTTCAAAATTTATTTGCAAAATTAAAGTTAGATAAAGTCAACACGACTTTAGAAGCTTCAATTTATAACATTGATAATAAAGTATATTTGAATGAAAATTTGAATTATGAGCAATTGGCGGATAACATTAATTATTTCAAGATAAAAGGTGAAAATCATTTACGTTTCGGAAAGATTAATTTAGTTTCGACAGCGCAATATCAAAAAGTAACGAAAAACGAAGAATATATGCCTTTGCCAGATTTCTTGATTCGTGAAACGTTGTATTGGCAAGGAGAATTATTCAACAAGAATGCTCAACTGCAAGCTGGTATTAATGCAACATATTTTACGAAATACAATGGTTTGCGTTATATCCCGATTCTTAATGAATTTGCGTTGCAAAATCCAGCAAGTATACAAGAGATTGGAGGTTATCCTATTTTGGATGTTTTTATCAATTTCAAGGTTCGTAATATGCGTTTTTACATTCGTGGTGAGCATATCAATGCGTCGTTTACAAAACAACCTGATTATTTTGCAGCGCCAAATGTTCCGTATCGAGATTTCAAATTTCAACTTGGCTTGAAATGGAATATTTTTAGTTAAAAAAAATCAAATTATATAAAAAAACGACTTCTTGATGAGGTCGTTTTTTCTGTCTAAAATCATTTATGTAGAATAATTCTAAATAATTATTTTTAGAAAAATTTTATACATGAAAAAATTCCTACTTTTATTTTGTTTGATTTTCTCTCAAATCGGTTTTTCGCAAGAAAAATTATCAATTGCTGAAATTCAAAAAATAAATTCTAAAATCTTAACTACTGAACGAGAAATTTGGGTGAATCTTCCTGAATCGTATTCTAATGATAAACTTCAAAAAGTAAATTATCCTGTGATTTATGTGTTAGATGCCGAATCTAATTTTACGTTTTTAACAGGTGTAGTTTCTAAATTTCAATCTGGTTTTTATCCAGAAATGCCCGAATCGATCATTGTCGGAATTACAAATAAAAATGGTGATCGGACAAAAGATTTTACACATGTAAATGATGTTAATTTCCTCAATTTTATTCAAACTGAATTGTTTCCTTTTATGCAGAAAAATTATCGTGTGAATGACTTTCGTTTGTTAATAGGACATTCTTTGGGTGGTTATTTTGCGTTGAAAACTTTATACAATCATCCCAAAACTTTCAATGGATATGTTGCGCACGATCCAAGTATTTGGTTTAACAACAAAGAATTATTGAATCTTTATCAAAATGTAGAAAATCATTCTTTCGAGAATCGATTTTTGATGATAACACAAGTTGGTGAAAGTCAAAATGCAGATCATTTACGTGATCATTATCAAAGTATAAAAAAGGTGGACGAAAGTTTGAAATCTTCGATGAATAAATCGTTGAATTATCATTACAAACAATATGTTGACGAAGAACATGGTTCGGTTCCGATGATTGGCTCGATTGATTATTTGCGTTGGCAGTTTGATGGTTATCGTGTGAATATTAAAGAGATTCCGAATCAACCAAATTTGGTAAAAGAATCGTTTGAAACGATCTCAAAAAAGCTAAATTATACGTTTCAACCAACGGAAACGTATATTAACAATGTTGCAAATTATTTCGTAAAACAAAAGAAAAATGATTTAGCAAAACAGTTTTTTGAACAAAATGTAAAAAATTTTCCTGAAAGTTTACAAGCAAAAGAAGAATTGAAAAAATTCTTGGACTCGAATAAAAATTATTAATTTGGTAAAAACATTTTGATGAAAAAATTACTCTATTTAACAACTTTATTGACGACGACTGCTTTTTCCCAAGAATTACACTTAGATCAAGCCAAAAAAATATTTGAATTACCAACGCATTGTATCAAGACTGAGTATCCGAATAAACTAGGAAATGTTTTGGGAAGTGATCAGGATTTGAAAACGCCAAAGCAATTACGTCCAATTTTTTATGGTTGCTTTGATTGGCATTCGTCTGTACATGGATTTTGGTCGATTGTGAAATTGTTGAAAGATTTTCCTGAATTGGATCAAAATAATCAGGTTAGAAATGACTTAAATCAATTGATTACAGCAGAAAATGTTGCGGTCGAAATGGCCTTTTTCAATGATAAAAATAATAAGAATTTCGAACGTACTTATGGTTGGGCATGGTTGTTACAATTGCAAATGGAATTGAATAATTGGCAAGATAAAGATGCGCAAGTTTGGGCAAAAAATCTGAAACCTTTGAGTGATTTGATTATTGTTCGATACAAAGAATATCTGCCGAAATTAGTTTATCCAATTCGTACAGGAACGCATGATAATACGGCTTTTGGTTTAAGCTTAGCGATAGATTATGCACGTTCTGTGAATGATAAAACATTCCAAAAAGTGATTATTGATAATGCTAATCGTCTTTATTTAAAAGATAAAAGTTGCAATATTGCTTTCGAACCAAGTGGATCAGATTTTCTTTCGGCTTGTTTGGAAGAAGCGTTAATTATGTCTAAAATTCAACAAAATGATGAGTATAAGAAATGGTTAAAAGGATTTTTGCCTCAGTTACAAAAAAAGAATTTTGACTTGAAACCTGGTGTAGTTTCGGATCGTACAGATGGACATTTGGTGCATTTGGATGGGTTAAATTTTAGTCGTGCAACGGCTTTGTATCAAATCGAACATAAATTACCAGAGTTTAAACATTTGAATAAAATTGCGCAAATTCATCTCAATTATTCCTTAAATAATATTACAAATGACGATTATATGGGAAGTCATTGGTTGGGAACTTTTGCACTTTATGCGTTGAAAACCAAACATGAAAAAGAAAAATAGTTACGAATAATCTTTCTTAATCTGGTTTAAGATTTTTGAGGAAGCATTAATTTAGTTTTGTCGTATAAAATAATTTATACTTATGCCAAAACAAGGACTTCCTCAGTTTTTTTTAAGAATAGCTTTGGCTTTTTCCATGCTTTTAGCAGTTGCTGACCGTTTTGGAATTTGGACTGAAAACGTGTCTTGGGGGAATTGGCATCTTTTGAAGATTATACTCTTACGTTAACTTTTTTTCTTCCATAATATTTAAGTGAATTAGGAGCCTATGGTGCGGCATTTTTAGAAACTCTATTTTCTATTTTATTATTAATAGGATTTAAAACTAGGATTACAGCACTAGGTACATTTTTACTTTTAACAATTTTTGCACTAGCTATGTATATTGCCTTTGGTGTAAAAGTTACTTTTAATTATTCTGTTTGGTTAAGTGCGACAGCAGCACTTTTACTTGCTGTACAATCTCAGTATTTATTTAGTATTGATCAATTAATGATTAATAAAAAATGTTGTAGATTGAAAATTAGCTAATAATAGGGATTTTATAACGATAGAATTGAATCTAAATTTGTTTCAAACAAAACTAATACGAAACATTAAATTTTAATTTTATGAAAAAATATTTTTATATCGTCATCGCAATTTTAGGACTTGCTGCATTCGGATTTAGTCAATATTCGAAAAGTCAATTAGAAGATCAATTGGCTAAAACAGGGAAATGCGTAGAAGGTGTTGTTGTGGAAACTAGCGGAACATTTAAACGTCCGAAAGCAACGATACAATATCCTGTAAATGATGAAGTTTATGAAGTTACTTTACGATCTAGAGCAGACGTGGACGAAGTTGTATTGATGAAATATGATACGCTGAATCCAGAAGAAGTGTTGCTTGTAGATAATTGTAATTAATTATAGTCTCAAGTTTAAATGAAAAATCCACCAAGTTTTTGGACTGCACCCAAAAAT